>NZ_JBEYWO010000010.1:0-283766 GCF_040644455.1 Streptomyces sp. NPDC046977 | reverse complement strand
TTGGGTGGGCGGTGGGTCTGGTGTGTTTTTTTTTTGTGGGGGGGGGGGGGGGTGGGGGGGGCGGGGGGCGGGGGGGGGGGGGCCCCCCCGGCCCCCCCCCCCCCCCCCCCCGCACACGACCTCGGGTCAGGCCTCCGCGCCGGCCGCGGCGTCGCGTTCCTGGGCGCGCAGCGCCCTCGCGAGGTCGTCGCGGCACTCGGCGACGAGCCGCCGCAGGGCGGGAGCGGCACCGGAGTGCGCGTCCAGCCACGCGTCCGCGGCGTCGACGGTCTCCGCACGGTCCTGCAGATGCGGGAAGAGTCCCCGGACCACGGCCATGGCGATCTCGATCGACCGCTCCGCCCAGATCCGCTCGATGACGGCGAAGTACTTCTCGGCGTACGGCGCCAGCAGTTCGCGCTGCCCCGTCTGCTCGAAGCCCGCGATGGTCGCCTCGACCAGGGCGTTGGAGAGCGTGTCGGACTCCACGACCGCCGCCCAGGCCTGCGCCTTGACCGCCGCAGAAGGACGCGCCGCCAGGCAGCGCACCTGGTGCCGCCTGCCGGAGGCGGTGTCGTCGCGGGCGAGCTCGGCGTCGATGACGGACTCGTCCGCGCCGCCGCCCGCGGCCAGCGACTCCAGGAACGTCCAGCGCAGCTCCTGGTCCACCTCCAGGCCGTCGATCTTCTCGGTGCCGTCCAGGAGCGAGCGCAGGAACGCCGTCCCGGCCTCGCCCGAGGCGACCGAGGCGTGGAAGCGTGCCCAGGCCAGCTGGTGCCCGCTGCCGGGTTCGGCCGCGCGCAGCTCGCGCAGGGCGCCCTGCTCCAAGGCGCGCAGCCCCTCCTCGCGCCACTGCGGCGCCGCGTAGTCGTGCAGGGCCGTACGGGCCTGCATGTGCAGGCCCTGGAGCACGCCGATGTCGGTCTCCGCGCCCGCGAAGCGCAGCACCAGGCCGAGGTAGTCACGGGCCGGCATGAGGCCGTCGCGCGTCATGTTCCACACCGCGGACCAGGTGAGCGCCCGCGCCATGGGATCGGCCAGCTCGCCCAGGTGCTCCCGGACGGCGGCCAGGGAGTCCTCGTCGAAGCGGATCTTGCAGTACGTCAGGTCCTCGTCGTTGACCAGGACGAGGTCGGGGCGCTCGGCCCCGGCCAGCTCCGCGACGACACTGCGCGGCCCCGAGACGTCGGTCTCGGCGCGCGCGTACCGCTCCAGGGCGCCGCCGGGCGTGCGGCGGTAGAGCCCGACCGCGACGCGGTGCGGACGCAGCTGCGGGTGCGAGGCCGCGGCCTCCTGCGCCACGGCGAGCTCCGCCACGCGCCCCTCGGCGTCGTACGACACCTGCGGCGTCAGCGAGTTGACGCCCGCGGTCTGCAGCCACGCCCGGGACCACTCGGCCATGTCGCGCCCCGAGGTCTCCGCCAGCACCGACAGCAGGTCGCCGAGCCCGGTGTTGCCGTACGCGTGCCGCTTGAAGTAGCGCCGCGCGCCCTCGAGGAACGCGTCCCGGCCCACGTAGGCGACCAGTTGCTTGAGCACCGAGGCGCCCTTGGCGTAGGTGATGCCGTCGAAGTTGAGCTTGGCGTCCTCCAGGTCGCGGATGTCGGCCGTGACCGGGTGCGTGGACGGCAGCTGGTCGGCGCGGTAGGCCCACGCCTTGCGCCGGTTGGCGAAGGTGATCCAGCCGTCCTTGTAGCGGGTCGCCTCCACGAGCGAGAACGCGCCCATGAAGTCGGCGAACGACTCCTTGAGCCACAGGTCGTCCCACCACTTCATGGTGACCAGGTCGCCGAACCACATGTGCGCCATCTCGTGCAGGATGACGTTGGCCCGCGCCTCGTACGACGCCTGGGTGACCTTGCCGCGGAAGACGTACTCCTCGCGGAAGGTGACCAGGCCCGGGTTCTCCATCGCGCCGATGTTGTACTCCGGCACAAAGGCCTGGTCGTACTTCCCGAAGGGGTACGGGTAGTCGAAGTGGTCGTGGAAGAAGTCCAGGCCCTGCCGGGTGACGGTGAAGATGTCCTCGGCCTCGAAGTGCCGGGCCAGGCCCTTGCGGCACAGGGCGCCCAGCGGGATCTCCAGCTCCGTGCCGTCCGCCAGGGTGCGCCGGTAGCTGTCGTGCACCATGTGGTACGGCCCGGCGACGACCGCCGTGATGTACGTCGAGATCGGCCGGGTCGGCGCGAAGTGCCGGGTCTCGCCGCCGTCCGAGACACCGGTGACCCGCTCGTTGCTCAGCACCACCCAGGACTCCGGGGCGGTCACCGAGAAGGTGAAGGGCGCCTTCAGGTCGGGCTGTTCGAAGTTCGCGAAGACCCGGCGGGCGTCGGCCGGCTCGTACTGCGTGTAGAGGTAGACCTCGCCGTCCTCGGGGTCGGCGAAGCGGTGCAGACCCTCGCCGGTGCGGCTGTACGCGCACTGCGCGTCGACGACCAGCACATTGTCGGCGGCCAGGTCCGGCAGCGCGATCCGCGCCCCGTCGAAGACCTCCGCGGGGTCCAGCTCCCGCCCGTTGAGCACCACCGACGTGACCGAGGGCGCCACCAGGTCCGCGAAGCTCGCCGTGCCCGGCTCGGCGCAGCGGAAGCGGATCGTGGTCACCGAACGGTAGGCCGGCTCCTCCGCCCGGACCGCCGACCGGAGGTCGAGCGCGACCTCGTAGCCGTCCACGGCGAGCAGCCGGGCCCGCTCGTGGGCCTCGTCACGCGTGAGGTTCTCACCGGGCACGGGGTCTCCATCCTTGGCACGTCGTTGTGGGGTCCGTCTTGTGGACGCCAGGCATCTTCGCACGCGGCCCCCGGGGCCACCGCACGGGAATGGCGATGCGGCCGGGAGTGTTCCCTGTTCCGCACCACGTGTCGATGTGTCATGCCCCGAGGAGACAACCGTGACCGAGACCACAGACGCCACCACCCCGACCCCGGTGGACTTCTGGTTCGACCCCGCCTGCCCCTGGGCGTGGATGACCTCCCGCTGGATGCTGGAGGTGGAGAAGGTGCGCCCCGTCGAGGTGCGCTGGCACGTGATGAGCCTGGCCGTGCTCAACGACGGCCGCGACCTGCCCGAGGAGTACCGCGAGTTCCTCACCACCGCCTGGGGCCCGGTCCGCGTGTGCATCGCCGCCGAGCAGAAGTACGGCAGCAAGGTGCTCGGCCCCCTCTACACCGCCCTGGGCACCCGTATCCACAACCAGGGCCTGGGCCACAAGGACCGCGACGTGATCGTCGCCGCCCTGGAGGAGGCGGGCCTGCCCGCCGACCTGGCCGACTTCGCCGGCAGTGACGTCTACGACACCGAGCTGCGCGCCTCCCACCAGGAGGGCATCTCCAAGGTCGGCCAGGACGTCGGCACCCCGGTCATCGCGGTCCCCGGCGCCGACGGCGAGCAGATCGCCTTCTTCGGCCCGGTCGTGACCCCCGCCCCCAAGGGCGAGGCCGCGGCCCGCCTGTGGGACGGCACGCTGCTCGTCGCGTCGACCCCCGGCTTCTACGAGATCAAGCGGACCCGCACCCAGGGCCCGATCTTCGACTGATCGTCCCTCCGGGGCACCCGGGGCCGCTCAGAAGTGGCGGAGCAGTTCGGGGAAGGCCGTCAGCCGCAGCACGCGCTTGTCGGCCGGGTCGATCTCGGACTGCTCCAGCACCCAGGTGTGGGCGTTGGGGATGTGGACGGCGTTCATCCCCGCCTCACGGGCGGGGATGATGTCGGACTTGGGGGAGTTCCCGATCATCCACGTGGCCTCCGGCACGAAGCCGTAGTGCGCCATCAGCCCCCGGTAGGTCTCCACGTCCTTCTCCGGGACGATGTGCACCCCGCGGAACCGGCCGGCCAGCCCCGACGCCTCGACCTTGCGGGACTGCTCCTCGGTGTCGCCCTTGGTGAGCAGCAGCAGTTCGTGTCTGCCGCCGAGCGCGTCGAGGGTGTCAGCGACCCCGGGCATCAGCTCCACACGGTGCTCGGTGAAGGCCAGCGCCAGCTCGTCGATGCGGCGGGCCTCATCCGCCGTCCTCGGCCGCTCCCGAAGCCGTTCCAGGCACTCGCCGAGGCTGCGCAGGAACACCTTGCTGCCGTACCCGTGGACGAGCGCGTTCGCCGCCTCGATCTCGTCGAGCAGCGCCCTGATCCGGCCCCGGTCCAGCACCGGGTGGTCGACCCAGTCGAGGAAGTCCTCTATCACCCGTTCGAAGACGACGTTGTTCTCCCAGAGCGTGTCGTCCGCGTCGAAGATCAGTACCTGCCCGGTCGGCCTCGCGTCACCCATGGCGGGAGCCTAACCAGCGCACGGGTTCCGGGGCCCGCGATTATCCGGCGGGGCAGGCGGCGTCGAGTTCGGCCCGCGTCGGGGGATCGGCGCCCACCCGGGTGCAGTTGATCGCGGCCGCGGTGACACAGCGGGTCAGCACCTCGGACAGCCGCTCCGGGGCGGTCGGCACGCCGGACGCGGCCACCGCGTCCAGCAGCGCGGCCTGGAAGGCGTCGCCCGCCCCGATGGTGTCGACCACCGCCACTCGCGGCGCCGCCACCCGTACGACCGCGTCCCGGGTGACCGCCGTGGCGCCCCCGGCGCCCAGGGTGACGACGGCCAGCCGCGGCCCCTCGGCCAGCAGGACCCGGGCCGCCTCGGTGGGATCGAGGCGCGGGAAGAGCCAGGCCAGGTCGGCGTCGCTGGCCTTGACCACATCGGTGACCCCGGCCAGCCGGAGGCACGCCTTGCGGTAGGCGAGCCGGTCCGGCTGCACCGCGGGCCGCACGTTGAGATCGGCGACCACGGTGCGCCCGGGGAGCGCGTGCAGGTCCCGGCACAGCTCCAGCACCCGGCCCGCCCCCGGCTCGATGACGGTGGCCAGCGATCCGGTGTGCAGCACGGCGGTGTCGGACGGCACGGCCAGGTCCTCGGGGTCCCAGGAGGCCAGGAAGTCGTACGAGGCGGAGCCCTCCCGGTCCAGGTACGCCATCGCCAGCGTGGTCCGCCCCGTCGGCCCCGGCGCGCGGACGACATCGATCCCGGTCGCCGCCAGATGGTCCCGGACCAGTTCGCCGGGCGGGTCCTCGCCCCAGGTCGTGACCAGCGTGGTGGGCCGGCCGAGCCGCCGCAGGCCGACCGCCACATTGGCCGGGCTGCCGCCGGGCAGCGGGGTGACCGCGCGCTCCCCGGAGCGCCACAGCAGGTCGACGAGGACCTCGCCGACCACGGTGACCCGGGACGGGGCGGACGGAGACGCGGGGGACGGCGACGGGGCACTCATCGGGTCGGGCACGCCTCCAGTTCGGTGCGATCGGGCGGCATCCGGAGCGGGGCGCCGTCGCAGAAGGATAAGAGCGGGGCGCCGGCGCCGCCCCCGCGGGGCCGGGCGCGGCCCGGTTGTCGCGTGAGGCGCCCGGCGCCACCGATTGGAGAGATCCCACAGCGGCCTTTTCGCCTTCCCGTGACGAAGCTCACGTGTCGCGTGGTTCCTTGTAGGGATGTCACCACCACGGTGATCGGGGCTTTGTGCTCGGCCGACGATGATCGGGACGAGGGAGCCGGGTTAACGTCGCGGTGACCGAACAGACCCTCACTCCGCGGAGTACCGATGGCCACCGCAGTTCCCGCCGCTTCCGCCGTACGCACCCACCCGGTCCTCGCCGACCTGATCCCCGCGTCGCGGCTGCGGGACGCCACCCTCGTTCTGGGCGGCGCCGTACTGACCGGCCTGGCCGCGCAGTTGTCGGTGCCGGTGCCCGGCTCGCCGGTGCCCGTGACGGGGCAGACCTTCGCGGCACTGCTGGTCGGCACCGCGCTCGGCGCCCGCCGCGGCCTGCTCGCGCTCGCCCTGTACGCGGTGGCCGGCGTCGCCGGGATGCCGTGGTTCGCGGACGGCTCGTCGGGCGCGGGCGCGCCCAGCTTCGGCTACATCCTCGGCATGGCGCTCGCCGCCGCCGTCGTGGGCGGGCTGGCCCGCCGCGGCGCGGACCGCAACGTGTGGCGCACGGCCGGCACGATGGTGCTCGGCAGCGCCGTTGTCTACGCCGTCGGAGTCCCCTACCTCGCGCTGGCCGCGCACCTCTCGCTCGGCCAGGCCGTCTCCCTGGGCCTCACGCCCTACCTGATCGGCGACGCCCTCAAGGCGGCGCTGGCCATGGGCGCGCTGCCCGCGGCCTGGAAGCTCGTCGGCCGCCGCGGCTGACCGTACGACCCGTACGCAACGACCGAGGGGGCGGCCGACGGCCGCCCCCTCCGTCGTGCCGGCGCGGCCGGTCAGTGCCGGGCCGACCGCGGACGCCGGGTCAGCCACAGGCCCGCGCCGCCCGCGGCCAGCAGCAGGCCGCCGCCCAGGGCGAGGACGGCCGTGCGGCCGGGGGCGCCGGTACTGGGCAGGGTGCCCGAGGCGCCCGGGCTCGGACGGGCGGAGGAGTCGGGGCCGAAGGGCACGTTGTCGGTGCCCAGCAGCAGCGGGGTGTCGGGTGCGTTGGGCGTCGGCTTGCTGGTGCCGAAGGGAACGGGGCCCTGCTGCCACAGCAGCGCGCCGTCCCCGTCCATGACGGGCAGGCAGATCCTGCCCTTGCCCTTCAGGTCGTAGGTCGCGGACACCGGGTAGCTCCGGTTCTTCCCGGCGGCCAGTGTGCCGACGTCGCAGCTGAAGCCGCTGTTGGAGCCCTTGGGCAGCTTGCCCTCGGGGATCGGGTCGCAGCCCTTCACCCCGGTGATCCTCATCGCGTCGAAACCGACGACCAGCAGCGTGAGTCGAGGGGACTCCTTCTTCCCCTTGTTGAGGACCGTCGCGGTGATCGAGGTCTTCCCCGTCGTGTTGTCGACGGAGATCCGGGACGGCAGTTCGGTGGCCACCTTCACCCCCGCGGGGACCTTCGGCCCCGGGGTGCCTCCCTGGCCGCTGCCGGGTACGGGCTCGGCCCCGAACGCGGGCCCGGCGAACGCCAGTCCCAGCACGGCCACCGCCGCGGCCGTCCGCCGAACGTGAATTCGCCGATCGAAAAGGCGCATTGCGCTTCCCCCTTCTTGCCTCCGCATCAGCGGTATCTGTGAAGAGGTACCACAAGATTCGGGGCATCTATGCTGTGATGGTGGCAAGTTCATACTTCTGTCCCGGACCCGTCGTGAATGATGCGATACCGGACAGGAATTGAGGGGCAGGGGGAATTCCTCCCGCAGTGGGGAGTCCGGGCATGGTGGGAAACGCGAGCGGCGACGTGCGGGGCCGGCTGGTGGTGGGCCGCTACCGGCTGGCGGAGACGATCGGCCAGGGCGGGATGGGCCGGGTGTGGCGGGCCGTCGACGAGGTGCTGGACCGCCAGGTCGCGGTCAAGGAGATGCGGCTGGACGACATGGCGGCCGAGGACGCGCGCGTCCGCCGCGAGCGCACCCTGCGCGAGGCGCGCGCCACCGCCCGCATCGACCACCCCAACGTGGTGCGTGTCTACGACGTGGTCCAGGAGGCCGACCGGCTCTGGATCGTGATGGAACTGGTCGACTGCCGTTCCCTGGAGCAGGTGCTCGTGCAGGACGGCCCGGTCGACCGCGCCGAGGCGGTGCGGATCGCGACGGGCCTGGCACGGGCGCTGCGCGAGGTCCACGCGGTCGGCGTGCTGCACCGGGACATCAAGCCGGGCAACGTCCTGATCGACACCCGCGGGCGGGTGGTCCTCACCGACTTCGGGATCGCCGCGATCCAGGACTCCGCCGCGCTCACCATGGCCGGGATGCTCATCGGCTCCCCGGACTACATGGCCCCGGAGCGCATCGAGGGCCGGCAGCAGGGGCCGCCGTCCGACCTGTGGTCGCTGGGCGCCACCTTGTGCGCCGCGCTGGCCGGGCAATCGCCCTTCGCCCGCCCCACCACCTTGGCCACCCTGCACGCCGTGCTGTACGAGGAGCCCCAACTGCCCCCGGAGGCAGGCCCGCTGCGCGAGACGCTGGCGGCGCTGCTGCGCAAGGACCCGGAGGAGCGGCCGACCCTCGACCTGCTCGACGAGGCGCTGACCGCCCTCGCCGGTCCCGCGGGCGGGCCCACCGTCGTGACCCGGCAGGCCCCGCCGCCCGCCGAGGAGGGGTACGTCCCCACGCTCGCGGTGGGCGAGGCGCCGCCGCCCGCACCGGAACCGGAGGACGCAGTTCCGCCCGGCTGGGAGGCGTACGCGGCCGCGAAGAGCGAGCAGCCGGCGCCCGAGCCCGCACCGGAGCCCGATCCCCTACCCCCGCCGGAACCGGCCGGGATGCCCGAACCGCCCCGCGCCCGGTTCCGCCGCGCCGCCCTGCTCGCCGGCGCGGGCCTGACCGCCGCCGCCGTCGCCGCGACCGTGGTCGTGCTCACCGCCTCCCGCACCGGCCACCGCGAGGGGCCCGTCGTCGCCGGCACCAGCCGCCCCCCGGCGAGCGCCACGGCGCCGCCCGCCACGGCGCCCACCACCGCGTCGGTCCCCGGCCGCAACGAGACCGGCTTCGCCTGGCAGCCCCCGCACGGCTGGACGCGTACGGCCAAGAGCCCGTCCAACGTCCACTACCACGCCCCGGACGGACGGCAGGAGATCGCCGCCTCGTACGCACTCGCACGCGGTGGCGATCTCCTCCAGCAGTGGCAGGACTTCGAGGCGAACTCCCACGACGTGCCCGGCTACCGGAAGATCCGGCTGGAGCGGACGACGTTCCGCGGCCGCCCGGCCGTCGTGTGGGACTACTCCTTCTCGCAGGCCGGCACGCCGTGGAAGGCACGGCAGCTCGGGTTCACCGAGGCGGGCAAGTCGTACCAGGTCAACATCTGGTACGACGCGGCCGTCGAGCCCGCCGCGCTGTCGGTCTACGAGGAGGTGACCGCGTCCTTCCGGCCCCTGTGAACCAGCTGGCGGACCACCGCGACGCCGATCACGCCCAGCGCCAGCAGGACCGAGACGACCACCTGGTCGCGGCCCCCGCCGTCGGTGCCGTCGGTGAGCATGTACCCCAGCACGAACACGATCATCGCGATCGTCGCCCAGGTCAGGTACGGGTACAGCCACATCCGCACCCGCAGGCGCTTCGGCGCCTCGCGCAGGATGATCCGGCGCATGCGCAGCTGCGAGAAGCAGATCACCAGCCAGACGAACAGCGCGATGGCGCCCGATGCGTTGAGCAGGAAGAGGAAGACGGTGTCCGGGTAACGGTAGTTGAAGAAGACGGCGACGAAGCCGAAGACCACCGAGCCGAGGATCGCCGCGCGCGGCACACCGCGGGCGCTGGTCCGGGCGAACGCCTTGGGCGCGTCGCCGCGCCCGCCGAGCGAGAACGCCATGCGGGAGGCCGTGTAGAGGCCGGAGTTGAGGCAGGACAGCACGGCGGTCAGCACGATCACGTTCATGATCTGGCCGGCGTGCGGGATGCCGATGGTGTTCAGCGCCGCGACATAGGAGCCGTCCTTGGCGATCGCCGGGTCGTTCCACGGCAGCAGTGAGACGACGACGAGGATCGACCCGAGGTAGAAGACGCCGATCCGCCAGATCACGCTGTTGGTGGCCTTGGTGACGGCACGCTCGGGGTCCGCGGACTCGCCGGCCGCCAGGGTGACGATCTCGCTGCCCATGAACGAGAAGACGACCAGCAGCACACCGGTGAGGATCCTGCCGGGCCCGTTCGGCAGGAAGCCGCCGTGGTCGGTCAGATGCGCCAGTCCCACGGCGTCGTTGTGCGCGCCGGGGAGCACGCCGAAGACGGCGAGCGCGCCCAGCACGATGAAGCCCGCGATGGCCACGACCTTGATGCCGGCGAACCAGAACTCGAACTCGCCGTAGGAGGCGACCGAGGCGAGATTGGTCGCGGTCAGCACGGTCATCACGATCAGCGCCCAGGCCCACTGCGGCACGGCGGGCACCCAGCCCTCCAGGATCTTGGCACCGGCGGTCGCCTCGACCGCCAGCACCACGACCCAGAAGAACCAGTAGAGCCAGCCGATGGAGAAGCCGGCCCATCGGCCGAGCGCGCGGTCCGCGTACGCGGAGAAGGAGCCCGAGGCCGGGTGCGCGGCGGCCATCTCCCCGAGCATGCGCATCACGAAGACGACCATGACGCCGACGAGGGCGTACGAGACGAGGATGCCGGGACCCGCGGCGGCGATGCCGGAACCGGAGCCCACGAACAGGCCCGCGCCGATGACACCGCCGATCGCGATCATCGACAGATGGCGGTTCTTGAGCCCGGCCTGCAGGCCGGAGCCGGACTCCGGCACGGTCTCGTGGACGGCCGTGGGGGTGCCGGCCACTGATGTGGGGGGACGTGTACTCATGGGGTGGCATGAAACACGGCCGCGGCGACGGCGGGAACCTTCGACTCCGTTTTGTTGTCCTACCCTCGGATCAACCTCAGATCTCCCCCACGTACACCACGCACCGTCCTCACCCCCCTCACTCGGAGCACCCGGGTCGGCACCCTCGGGGGTGGCCGTGCCACACTCGACGCTATGCGCGTGTACCTCGGCTCCGACCATGCCGGCTTTGAACTGAAGAACCACCTCGTCGAGTGGCTCAAGGCCAACGGCCACGAGCCCGTCGACTGCGGACCGCACGTCTACGACGCCCAGGACGACTACCCGCCGTTCTGCCTGCGCGCCGCCGAGGGCGCGGCCGCCGACCCCGACAGCCGCGGCATCGTCATCGGCGGCTCCGGCAACGGCGAGGCCATCGCGGCCAACAAGGTCAAGGGCGTGCGCGCCGTGCTCGCGTGGAGCGAGGAGATCGCGACCCTGGGCCGCGAGCACAATGACGCCAACGTCATCAGCGTCGGTGCCCGTATGCACTCCCGTGAGGACGCCACCCGCTTCATCGAGGTCTTCCTGGGCACGCCGTACTCCGGCGAGGAGCGCCACTCCCGCCGGATCGCCATGCTCACCGCCTACGAGGCCACCGGCGAACTGCCGCCCGTCCCGGCCGACCCCCGGGAGGGCTGATCCGGGCATGCCCGAAGGGCATACGATCCACCGCCTCGCCGCGGACCACGAGGAGCGCTTCGGCGGCCGCGTGGTCCGCGCGAGCAGTCCGCAGGGCAAGTTCTCCGACGGCGCCGCGCTGCTGGACGGCCAGGTGCTGCTGGGTGCCGAGGCGCACGGCAAGCACCTGTTCCTGGGCTTCGGGCCGCTCGGCTGGGTCCACGTCCACCTGGGCCTGTACGGCAAGTGCGCCTTCGGCGCCGGGCCGGGTGCCGCACCCGTCGGCCAGGTGCGGCTTCGGCTGGCCACCGGCAACCACCACATGGACCTGCGCGGCCCCACCGCCTGCGAGCTGATCACGGACGGGGAGAAGCAGGCGATCCACGACCGCCTCGGCCCCGACCCGCTGCGCCCCGCGGACACCGGCGACCGCGCCTGGTCCCGCGTCGCGCGCAGCCGCACCAGCGTCGCCGCCCTGCTCATGGACCAGAAGGTCGTCGCGGGCGTCGGCAACGTCTACCGCGCCGAGGTCCTCTTCCGACACGGCATCGACCCGTACACGGCGGGCCGCGACCTCGGCCGCGAGCGGTGGGGCGCGGTCTGGGACGACCTGGTGGCCCTCATGCGCGAGGGCGTGCGCAACAACCGGATCGACACCGTCCGGCCCGAGCACACGCCGGAGGCCATGGGCCGGCCGCCGCGCGTCGACGACCACGGCGGCGAGGTCTACGTCTACCGCCGCGCGGCCATGCCCTGCCTCGTCTGCGGCACCGAGGTCCGCACCGCCACCCTCGCGGCGCGGAACCTCTTCTGGTGCCCGGGCTGCCAGCCGACCGCGGCCTAGCCGCGACTGGCCGCGTCGCCGGGTGACCTCCCAGCTGCCGCTGGGAGGTGCCCCTGTCCCCCGACGCTTCCCCGGCTTGACCCGAAGGTGCCCCCGCCTCGCGATGTGCCGCACCTGGGGGCACCCCCAGCGGCAGCCGGGGTGCCTCTGCGACGACGCGGCCCGGATCCGGCCTAGAAGCCGTGCGGCAGCCACGGCGCGATGTCGCCGGCGAAGGCGACCGACGTCTCCTTCAGCGCCCCGCCGCGCAGTTCCCGCACCCGGCCGGCCCGCTCCAGCGCCGTGAGCGAGGTGCCGCCCAGGTACGCCGCGCCCAGCTCCCGTGCCGACAGCGCGAGGTCCGCGGGGTCGGTGGTGCGCTCGCACGAGGCGCCCTTGGTGTCGCCGCAGAGCCGCCACCGGCCCTCGTTCCAGGGGCAGAAGGGGTCGGTGACCTCCAGCACGACGTCCACCGGCGCGGTGTACGTACGGGCCGCGAGCGCGGCGCCCACCTCGACCGGGCGCAGCAGCATGCCCTCCTTGAAGCGCACGCCGCAGCGGCGCACGTCCTCCACCATGTGCAGGACCGCGTCGTCGGCCGGGCGGTTGCGGGAGGTGATCCGGCAGGTCAGGTCGATGCCGAACAGGTAGCGCCACAGGGCGCCGCGGGCGGCCGGGTCCAGGGCCTCCAGGTCGCGCAGCACGACCGTGCCGTCCGGGCCGTGGGCGTTCCAGGAGCTCTTGACCGCGTAGCGCACGTAGCCGACGACCTCGCCGTCGCGCTCGGCGAGCACGCACTGGAGGTTCGACGCCCCGTCGCGGTACGCCTCCGCGTCCAGCACCCCCTTGCGCTCCCATCCGGGGCGGCGCTCCAGCATGCCCGGGCGGCCCGGGACCAGTCGCGCGTAGACCGCCTCGCACTCCGGGAGCGACGCCTCGGGGTCCGTGAAGCGCAGCGTCACGTCGTCGGCGCCGTCCGGCACCGTCAGCCCGGCGCGCACGGTGTCGATGTCCACGATCATCTGGTCGGTGACCACCGCGTAGCCGAAGCGGCCGTAAATCGCCGGTTCCGAGGCGGTCAGCACGGCCAGCGGCTCGCCGAGCCCGCGCACCTCGTCCAGCTGCCGCCGCATCATCGCGGTGAGCACCCCGCGCCGCCGGTGCGTCGCGGCCACGCTCACCATCGTCACGCCGGCCGCGGGCACCACCGCCCCGCCCGGCACCGCCAGCCGGAAGGAGAAGGCCCCCGCCGTGCCGACGATCTCGTCGCCGTCCCAGGCGGCCAGCGACCGCCCGGTCTCCGTCACGGAGCGGTCGAACTCCCGCTCCTCCGCCGGTTCGGCCGCGCTGCCGAAGGCCCGCTCCAGCGTGCCGAACCACGTGTCCCACTGCCCGGGTTCGAGTACCCGCAAGTCCACCGTCATGTTTCCTGACTACCAGCGGCCTCCCGCACCGGCGAGTGATTTTCGCCGCGGGTTGCGACGGGAGCGCGAACCGCCGGGGGGACCTGCGCTGCGGAGAACGGGTGACAGTGGATAGGGTCGCCGGGAACATGGCACAACGCCCGGTAGGAGACGGCTTGAGGGCCAGGTGGGGGAGGACCGTCCACCGGGCCCGCGTCGGCCTGCGCAAATCCGCCGTCGACTACTTCCGCGGGGACGCCGCCGACTGGCTCGCGCTGGTCGTCCTGCTGCTCTGCGTCCCCGTGATCGCCTGGGGCACGGTGCTCACCCCGCAGTGGTGCCCGCCCACCACGCTGGTGCTCCCCGTCCTCCTCGGCGGGCTGCTGCTGCGGCCGTCGAGCCTGCTGCTGCTGTACGGCAGCTCGGCGGTGGCGCTGGTCGTGGAGTCGGCGGTGCTGGGCCCCTACCGGGACGGCGTGGGCCGGGTCACCCCGGGCACCGTGCTGGTCGTGGCGGCGGTCGCGCTCGCCGGGCTGGTCGTCGCCCAGTTCCGCGCCCGGGTCGGCGTGCCCTGGATGCGCGGCGGGACCATGCTCTTCGACCTGCGCGAGCGCATCCGGGTGCAGAGCAGGATCCCGCGGCTGCCGGACGGCTGGCACGCGGAGATGGCGCTGCGCCCGGCCGGCGGCCAGTCGTTCTCCGGCGACTTCGTGGTCGCCACCCGCACCACCGGGGGGCGGATCCTGGAGGCCGTCCTCACCGACGTCTCCGGCAAGGGCATGGACGCGGGCTCACGGGCCCTGCTGCTGTCCGGTGCCTTCGGCGGGCTGCTGGGCTCGCTCCCGCCGCACGCCTTCCTCACCGCCGCCAACGGCTACCTGCTGCGGCAGAACTGGGACGAGGGCTTCGCCACCTCCGTCCACCTGGTGCTGGACCTGGAGACCGGGGACTACGAACTGCTCTCCGCGGGCCACCTGCCCGGCATGCAGCTGAGCGCCGGTACCGGCCGCTGGGAGGAGAAGGCCGCCGAGGGCCCGCTGCTGGGCGTCTACGACGGGGCCGAGTTCCACGGCGTGAAGGGCACGCTGCGCTCCGGCGACGTGCTGCTGCTGTTCACCGACGGCCTGGTGGAGGCCGCCGGCCGCGACCTCGCCGAGGGCATCGACCGGCTCATCGGCGAGGCCGACCGCTATGTCGCGCACGGCTTCAAGGGTTCGGCCTGGCAGCTGATCGAGGCGGTCGCCAAGGACGTCAACGACGACCGCGCCCTGCTCATCGTGTGCCGGGACTGACGGCCCCGGTACGGCGGAACGCCCAGGCCGCCCTTGGCTGCACCGCGCAGCGGAACAGCCTCCGCACCGGCGGTGTGCACAGCGCGGTGACCACGGCGGCCGCGACCAGGGTGCACATCGCCCTGCCCGGCGCGGTGCGTATCCACGGGAGGTCGAACCAGCCCAGGGACAGGGCGGTCTTCACCACGAAGCCGTGCAGCAGGTAGCCGTACAGCGTCCCGGCCCCCAGGGCGGTGAACCATGTGCGGTGGCGCGGCACCCAGGCGAGGAAGCACGCGGTCAGCAGCAGGGAGAGGCAGAAGAGCCCGGCGGTCGCCACCACCCCGGCCCACCAGGGCACCCCCAACTGGTCGGTGGACGAACCGTGGTAGAGCCAGTGCGCGAGCTCCGGGGGCGCCACCCGGTAGGCGGCGGCCAGTGCCGCGACCAGAACGAGCGCCGCCGGCACCCGCATCCGGCGGCCGCGCAGGACGTGGAACCACTCGGGCTTCGCGCACAGGCCCACCACGAAGAACGGCAGGAACTGCAGGACGCGCTGGAGGTCCAGGGTCTCCCCGATGCCGGCCGAGGCGGTGGCGACCGCGGCGATCACCAGGGCCACCGCGACGGGATGCCGCACGATCCGCCAGATCGGGCTGGTCAGCCGCCAGATGAACAGGGCGGCCAGGAACCACGTCAGGTACCAGGGGGTGAGGATGCTGATCGGCCGCGACGGGTCGTGCTCCGCCCAGCGCCTGAAGAGGCCGTACGCCGTCTCGAACAGCACGTACGGTACGACGACACCGGTGACGAGGCGCCTGAGCCGGTCCGGGCGGGCGTCGAAGTTCCGGGAGAAGTAGCCGGAGATGACGATGAACGCCGGCATGTGCAAGGCGTACACGAGCAGGTACAGCGCCTCGGTGGCGCGGCTGCCGCCGGTGAGGGGTCCCCAGGTGTGACCGATCGCGACCAGGACGACGGCGAGGTACTTGGCGTTGTCGAAGAAGGGGTCGCGGTCGCCGGGGGCACCGGTACCGCCGGGCGCGGTGGTCCTGTGCGGCACCGGCGGCGCGGAGGTGCCGTCGGACTCCTGCGTGGGCAGGGTGTCCGTCTGCGGGGGCTGGAACGTGCGAGGCGCCATGGCGAGCTGAAACCTGTCGCGTGAATTCTCTGCGGAATGGGGATGACGTCTCGGCTACCCCGGAGTTGACGTCCCATTCCCGTGTCGCATTCGTCCGTTCATGTCCCGCATCAAAGGGCTGAACGGGGCGGAATGCCCATGTCCCGGCGCCCGCGGCGACGGCTCGCGCGTCAACTGAGTGTGTACGGCAATGATGTGACGGACATTCATCTGTGGTGGGCCGCCCAATTGCCTTGTTCGCCCCGGCGGAAGGGCGCGGGAAGCCGTCTCACGGCGGCCCTCGGGCGGGCGGGGTGCCCCGCGTCACAGGTGTGCGTCCCCGGTCTGCGGGGAAGGTGAGCCCTGCGGGGTCTCGGTGTCGGTGGCAGGTGGCACGATGGACGTCGCGGGGGCGCGGCTGCCGCTGTTCCCCCGGAACGATGAGGCGTCAGACCGAGGATGTGATCCCCAGTGGCCATCTCCCTGTCCGTGGTGCTCTTGTTGGCGATCATCATGGTCGTGCTCATCAGGGGCAAGTCACTCAAAGTCGGACCGGCGATCATCGCCGCCCTGTTCGGCTTCTTCCTTGCTTCCACGGGCATGGCGCCCGCGATCACCAAGTTCCTGGACTCGCTGGCGGACACCATCAACCAGATCAACTTCTGACGGTGCGGGCCGGACGGCCCGCGACGTCCCCCGGCAGCCGGAGCTGACGCGGGCTCAGACGCTCGCGGGCGTGCGCTCCTGCGCGGTCCCGACGATGCGCCGCAGTGCCCCGGTGCGTTCCGCGGGGTCCGCCGCCGACAGCAGCGCGGCGAGCACCGCGATCCTCGCCTGCCCGGCGCGCAGCGTGCCGGCCAGCACGGCGCCGGCCGCCGCGAGGTCCACGGCGCCCCCGCCGGTGTAGATCGGCGCCACCGGCCCCGCCGCGACCCGGGTGCTCACGGCGACCAGCACGCCCGCGTCCACCGCCCGCCGCACGGCCTCGGTGAACTCGGGGGTGGCGTTGCCCGCGCCGGTGCCCACCAGCACGATGCCCTGGGCGCCGGCGGTCAGCGCGGCGTCGAAGAGCACGGTGTCGGCGTCGACGTGGTGCATGACGATGTCGACGCGCGGCGCCGGCGTCCCGGTGCCCGGCAGGGGCAGCGCGGCGGCCCGCGCGTGCGGCCCGTCCCAGGCGATCGCGCCGAACTTGACCCGTCCCAGCGGCCGTCCCGACGGGTCGGCGAAGGCCTGCACGTCCAGCGTGTGCGCCTTGACGGTGCCGCGGGCTGCGTGCACGAAGCCGCCGAAGGCGATGACCACGCCGACGTCCTGGGCGGTCGCGGCGGTCAGCAGGGCGTCGTACAGATTGCCCGCGGCGTCGCCGTCGGCGGCGTCCAGGGGCAGTTGGGCGCCGGTGAACACCACCGGCCGGCGGTCGTCGTGGTGGAGGTCCAGCAGGAAGGCGGACTCCTCCATGGTGTCGGTGCCGTGCGTGACCACGATGCCGTCCACGGCGGGGTCGGCCAGCACCTCGTGCACCGTGTGCAGCAGCAGCATCTGGTGGGCGGTGGTCAGCCGGGAGCTGTTCACCGTGAACAGGTCGCGGACGGTCACCTCGACGCCCTCGGGGACCGCTCCCGCCGCCAGCACCTCGCGGCCGGCGGCCTCGGCCGCGTAACCGACCCCCTGCCACCGGCTGGCGATCGTGCCGCCGGTGCCGATCACGACGATGTGCTTCACGTGTCCCTCGCTCGCGTGCGCGCCCAGTCAACCGCCGCAAGGATATGCGCAAGGTTCCGGCACGCGATTGCGAATCAGCCCGCGTAGATCGCGTAAGCGTGGTAGAAATCGCCGACATGGACGCCATCGACAGAAGTATCTTGCGCGAGCTCCAGGCGGACGGCCGGCTCACCAACCAGGAACTCGCCGCCCGCGTCGGGCTGACCCCCTCGCCCTGTCTGCGCCGGGTGCGGCAACTGGAGGAGGACGGCGTGATCCAGAGCTACCGCGCGGTGGTCGACCCGGCCGCCGTGGGCCGCGGCTTCGAGGTCTTCGCCTCCGTGGAGGTGCGCCGGGACCGCGCGTCCGTCGAGGCGTTCGAGACCCAGGTCCGGGCCACGCCGGACATCGTGGAGGCGTACCGGCTGTACGGCGCGCCCGGCTGCCTGCTGCGCATCGCCGTGAAGGACAGCGACGCCTACGAGCGCTTCTGGACCGAGACGCTGATCTCGCTGCCGGGAGTGAGCGAGGTCAACTCGCAGATGATCATGAAGCGCATCAAGGGGCCGCAGGGCGTGCCCGTCGAGTAGCCGCGCTCGGCCGGGCGGGCGCCTGTCAGGCGTCCCCGACGACCCCGGCGAAGACGGGCAGCGCCCGCACCAGGTCCGGGGGCAGGGCCAGGCCCTCCTCGGTGGACGGGTCGACCGCGAGCCACAGTTCGTCGGCCGGCCAGTTGGCGGCGAGTTCGGCGACGGATATCCGCAGTGCGGTCGCCGGATCCCCGCCGGCCGCCACGAGCGTCTCCTCGGCCGTGAAGACCGGGATGTACTGGGTCCCGTCCTGCTCGATCACCGGCAGCGAGACGGCCCCCTCGGGACGGGCCGGCTCGCCCTCGGCCGGCGGCACCTGCGGCAGCAGGGCCGTCCTGCCCGCCAGGTCGGCCAGCACCGCCTCGGTCTCGGCGATCTGCTGCGCGGACGGCGCGTCCTCGGACGGGGCCGCGTGCTCGAAGCTCTCGCGGGTCTCGCCGGCCCGGTGGTTCTCGTGGGGCGTCGGGGCGTTCATGAAGTCTCCTCTCGGCCCTCCGCATCCACTCGTCGGCGGGCGGCGGGGTCCAGTGGTACTCACGGGCGCCTGCCCGGGCGCCCGCCGCATAAGCGGCCCCTTCCGAACAATGTGGACGGCTGGCGGACATGGCCGGAGGGACGCACGATGAACGGGCTCCCGCAGGGTCCTCGAGTCCTTCCGTGAAAGGCGGGTGTCATGACCACCAACCCTCCCCAGGATGCCGCCGGGACACCGGCGGGATTCCTCGGCGCCCTGTCGAAAAGGGGCTGGCAGGTCCTTCTCACCGCCGGCGTCGCCGCGATCGTCCTCGGCGTCTGCGTCCTGGCGTGGCCCGGTGAGACGCTGCTCGTGATCGGTGTCCTCTTCGGGATCTACCTGCTGGTCAGCGGCGTGTTCCAGCTGGCCGGCGCCTTCGGCCCGCATGTGCCGGGCGGGATGCGGGTGCTGCACTTCGTCACCGGCGCCCTGAGCATCCTGCTCGGCCTGATCTGCTTCCGCGGGGCCGCGCAGTCCCTGCTGCTGCTCGCCCTGTGGATCGGCTTCGGCTGGCTGCTGCGCGGCATCATGCTGGTCGCCGCGGCGATCTCCACCGAGGGCCTGCCGGCCCGCGGCTGGCAGATCTTCTTCGGCGCGATCACTCTTGTGGCGGGCATCGTCCTGATCGTCTCGCCCTTCGGCTCCCTCGCCGCCCTCACCCTGGTGTCCGGTGTGTGGCTGGTCGTCCTCGGCGTCGCCGAGATCGTCCACGCCTTCCACGTCCGCGCGCTGGCGGCCCACCATCGGCCCGGCCTCCCGGCGGCCCACCAGCCGGCCGGCTGAGCACCGCGGCCGAACGCCGTACCGGTGTCAGTGGCGGTTCCTAGACTCGGCGCATGGTCACCGAAGCGGACACCACACTGCGCGACGGACGCACCCTGCACTTCTACGACACCGGTCCGGCGACCGGCGCCGACGGCCTCGCCGTCGCCTGGCTGCACGGCACGCCCAACGTGGGCGACCCGCCGGAACCCCTCTTCGAGGCCGCGCGCAAGCGCGGCATCCGCTGGTTCTCGTACGACCGGCCCGGGTACGGCGGCTCCACCCCGCAGCCGGGCCGGGACATCGCGGCCGCGGCGGCGGACGTCGCCGCCGTCGCCGACGCCCTCGGCATCGCCCGGTTCGCCGTCCTCGGCCACTCCGGCGGGGGCCCGCACGCCCTGGCGTGCGCCGCGCTGCTCCCGGACCGCGTGGCCGCGACGGTCAGCGGGTCCGGCCTCGCCCCGTACGGCGCCGAAGGGCTCGACTGGCTCGCCGGGATGTGCCCGACGAGCGTGGCCGAGCTGAGCGCGTCGGCGGCGGGCCGGGGCCCGCTGGAGGAGTACCTGGCCACCAGCGAGTTCGACCCGGAGATGTTCAGCCCCGCCGACCGCTCCGCGCTCGCCGCGGAATGGGCCTGGCTCGCCGGGGTGGCCGGCCGGGCACTGGAGGGCGCACCCGACGGCATGATCGACGACAACCTCGCCTATGTCGCCCCTTGGGGCTTCGACCCGGCCGGGATCCGCACGCCCGTGCTCCTCCTCCACGGCGGGCGGGACCGCATGGTCCCGGCCGCTCACGCGACGTGGCTCGCCCGCCGCATGCCCACCGCCGAGCTGCGCGTCCTGCCGGAGGAGGGCCATGTCTCGGTGCTCGCCGCCGCCCCCGACGCGCTCGACTGGCTCCTCGACCGGGCGCCGGAGGGGAGCGGCGCACCCGGTCGCTGATCCCGCGAACATCCCCCCGGCGCACGGCGCACGGCGCACGGCGGTCGGCACCGGCGCGCATGGCGGATTGTCGATCTCCCGTGGCGGGAAACATGCGTTCGGGGAGAGTGTGACGGGGGGATGTGCCATGGGGTGGGGATCCGCGGCGTCCGGCACGGCCGGCGACGCCGGTTTCTGGGACGGTTTCTGGCAGCAGTCGGGCGGCACCGCCGTCTGGGTGCTGGGCATCTTCGCGGTGATCGTGCTCGTGGTCGCGGTACGCCTGGGCTCCGGCCTGCTGCTGCGGCACCGCGGCAACCGCCTGCTGCCGGTGGTGGTCTCGGAGGACCGCGGCCTGCTCGGTGGCCAGGCAGCCGGCCACCGCGGCAACGGCGGCGGTCACGGCGCGGGGGAGCCCGCCCCCGGCCACGCCCAGGAGCCCGCGCGCACCAGGGAACTGGCCGCGTACATCACGGAGCACATGGCCGCCGACGCGCTCGGCCCGCGCGTCCTGACCCCCGGCAGCGGCACACCCACCGGCCCCGACCCGGCGCCGGAGACGACGTCCTCCCCGCACGGCTGGGTGGACGTGATGAAGCGCCTCGCCCTCTTCCGGCCGCGGGCGTACCACGTGATGCTGCACTGCCTGTCCGCCGACGACAAGCCGCCCCGCTTCTCGGTCCGCATCCTCTACATGCCCAAGAACACCGTGGTGGCCGCCACCATCATGGAGGGCGAGGAGACCGGCCCCGGAGCCACGGACGAGGAGGTCCGGCGGCGCGACCGGCGGCTGTACGAGCGCATCGCCTGCTACTGCACGGTGAAGATCCTCGGCGACCCGCGCTCGCAGGACCGCATCCCCCGCTGGGAGAGCTGGGGCGACGACTACGACTCGTACCGCTTCCACCGCATGGGCGTACGGGCGCAGGAGGAGGCGCTGGCGGCGAAGAAGCGCGGCGACCACGCCCAGGAGAGCGCCCACTACCGCCACGCGCTGCGGCACTACAAGGAGGCCGCCGCGCTGGTCCCCGGGAACCTCACCGTCCGTCTCCACCAGGCCGGTGTCCTGGAGCTCATGGGCCAGGACGGGGGCGCGGAGGAGCCGGCCGCCCACATCCAGCACGCCATCGAGATCTACGAGGACTGCATCCAGCTGTGGCCCGAGCACGTCGAGACCGCCTACCGGCTGTCCATCGCCTGCGCCGAGCAGAACCGCGCGCGGGCCGGCGGCCGCCACCGGCCCGAGGACTACGAGCGCGACTCGCGTGAGCACCTGCGGCTGCTCCTGAACCGCCTGTCGTGGTCGGCCATGGCCCGCCGCTACGCCCGCACCTGGCTCCTCGGCCGCCGCAACCTCGGCGAACGCCGCTATTGGCGCCAGTGGTTCGCCATGGAGCGGCCGCGCCCGGCGCTGCGCACCCGCCGCCGTTCGTTCCTCGCGGCCGTGCGCATAGCCGAGGCCGCCGAGGAACTGCGGATGAACCGGCAGCCGGATCCCGACCGGCTGCGCAAGGCGTTCGTCACCGTGGCCGGCGAGGTGACGGGCGGGGTGTGGGCCCGCTGGGGCCGGCTGTGGGGCGGGCCCGACTGGGGGATGCGCCGCATGCTGCACGCGGACCACCGGCGGGGCGGCGGCCACGCGGGCGGCGGCGCCCCCGCGCCGCGGCCGTGGCACCGCCGGGGACCCGGGGCGCGCAGCCACGCCGAGGCGCTGATCACCGGTCCGGCGCCGGGCCACCGCGTACCCAACCGCGCCTCCGCCGGGTACCTGGTCTACTACAACGCCGCGTGCTTCCTGAGTCTCGCGCTGAACGCGGCACCCCCCGCGGGGTCCGTGACCTGGTCCGGCGACGAGTGGCGCGAGGACTGCGCCCGGGCGGCCGTCGCCCAGCTCAACTGCAGCCTCCGCGTCACCCGCAGCCAGTTCTCCGCCGCCTGGGCCGAACGCGACACCGACCTGCGCCCGTTGTTCACCGGCCGGCTCCGCGACGAGCCGCCGCCGGCGGGCGGACCTGCCGCCGCCCTGCCCCGCTGGGGGCGCATCGGGCGCAACTGGGCGGGGTTCGCCGGGATCGACGTCGCGGACTGAACGGACTGAACGGCCCGGCATGCGCGGCGACTTGCGGTGTGCGCACCCTGGACCGCGATCACCGCGAAGGCCTATCGTCCTGCCCCGTGGACCGGTGGGGATCGTTGGGACTGGAGCGCGGCCGTCTCGCACACTTCCTTCTCGCCTGCGCGCTGTGCGTGCTCGCCCTTCTGCTCACCGCCGCGACCTGGCTGCCGGGCCCGGACCGGCTGCCCCGAGGCGTCCCGCTCGCCCTTCTGCTCGCCGTCCTCCTGGTCTTCGCCGCCGCCGTCGTACGTTCCCGGTTCTCCGCGGGCGGCGCGAGGCTCCTCGGCCCGGGGAACGACGGCCGGCTGCTGTGGTTCGTGTGGGACCTCCCGGCGGGCCTGAAGTGGTGCTACGCCGTGGTGTTCGCCCTGACTCTGCTGGGCCTTGCCGGGGCGGGCACCGAACAGGTCCGGACGGACGCGCACGGCGTCCACTACGCCGTGCGGAAGGACGGTGGGCACCCAGGCGGTGAACGGGTCGTCCTGAGCGACGCCGCGTACGACAGGGCCGACCGGGCCGAGATCCGCGGGTTCACCGCCGGTGCGGCGCTGTTCTCCGCCGGGGGCAGCCTCCTCGTGCTGGTGGCCGCGTCGACCGATCCCTCCGAGCGCGCGGGGAGGGACCCGCGGCGGCCGTCGTGAAGCGCTCGCCCGGCGCGTGCGCGGGGACGGCCGGGGCCCCCGCCCGCGTACGCGCCGCCTCCCGCGGTGCGGGGCCTCAGGCCGGGCGGGTGGCGGAGATGCCGCCGTCCACGGGGAGCGTGATGCCGTGGACCATGGCCGCGTCGTCGCTGACCAGGTACAGGACGCCCTTGGCGATGTCGTCCGGCCGTACCACGACGCCCCGGCGTTCCCTCAGGACGAGGCCATCAGGGCACGCCGGTAGCGGAGCCGGAAGAAGCGCTGCGCCACGAGCAGCACGGGGAACAGCGGCCGCCACGGACCGTGCGGAGCGGCACGGGTCAGGGAGCGGATCGTCAGCGCGACCGTGTCGTCGGGGGAGCGGTGGACGACGAAGGCCTCCTCGCCGCGGACGGGATGCCCGGGCAGGGTGCCGTAGGCGAAGCCGCAGCGATCCGGCAGGTCCACCACCGCCACGACACGCACCGGCTCCCGGACCGTGAACGGGCCGCGGCCCGCGGTGATCCGGTACTCGGCCCCCACGGTGACCCGCTCCCCGGCCCCGCCACAGCCCGTGACGGTGAAGCCGCTGCGCCGCTTGACCCCCCAGCGCAGCACCGCGTCGGCAGCGGCACACCAGTCCCGCTCCCCGTGACCGATGACGACGGTGCACGCATACGGGCGCAGGCCCGTGCGCCCGGGCGCCCAGTGTTCCTCGGCGGGTCGTGTCGCGCCGACGGCGCCGTAGGTGAACGCACGGGCCGGCGGGTCGCTGGGACGGGGAGGGGGCATGGCACTTCCGGCCGGACGGTGAACGGACGACGGTCCCGGAACCTGGAGCCGGTCCGGGGTGATGCCTGCACGGTACAGCCCGTTCGGCGGATCACCTTCGGCGCGTTCGTTCGTCCTTCACCTGTCCGTCGCCGTACGGCGTGTCAGTCCCCGGAGAAGCCGAAGAAGCCCACGTGGGTGGGCCGGTCGTCGGTGTACAGGAGCACGCAGAAGCCCGTCCAGCGCGTCCGGAGTTCACCCAGCAGCGTCGTGTCCTCCTCTCCGGGCCGGCTGGTCGCCATGGCCTCGTAGGACCGGGCCAGCGTGTCGTTGTACTGGTCGACGGTCGGACGTTCGGTGCCGAAGTGATGGATGAGCCGGGCGGGAGCCAGCGGCCGTATCGTGCCGTACTCGTCCGTTCGGGGACTGCGCAGGCGCCTCTTCGTCTCGACGACGCGTTCGATGTCCAGGATCGAGTGAGTGCCCTCCTCGCCCATGAACTCCTCGTCGGCGTGGAGCTCCTCAAGGCTCCCGTACTCCTCGCCGCTGCCGTAGAGCTCCTGGAACACCTCGCCCTGCAGGGCCGTCAGGGTCGCCTGGAGGCTTCCTCGGTACGAGGTGACGTAGTCCCACCCGCTGGCACCCATGGCTCGCCCTTTCGTGTTTCCCGATCGGTCGCGGTCACCGTAGCCGCCGGGTACGACAACCGTCGGGTCGCTGTGGGGGAGGCCCGTCGGGACAGTGGCCTTTCGGGGTCACCAGAGAGGGGAAGTGCGCGTGGGGCCGAGGAAGCACCGGGTACCAAGGTCGTCCACGCGTCTGGTCACTCCTCCCGCCACCTGAGAGACCCGTTCACCACCCGCGGGCGCTGCACATCCCAGTCACCGCGCTCCATTCCGTCGGCGAACGACGTCAGCAACGCGCCCAGGGAAAGCCGCGGACGGGTCTCGTACGGGCCGCCCTCGACGTACTGATGCACGGGGACCCCGGAAGACCCGGAAGACCCGGAAGCGTCCAAGGCGTAGCCGTAGTAGGCGCCTTCGAAGTCCCGGATGACCGGGATCCAGTACGGCTGCCAGTAGCCCTCGGCCTCTTGTGCCAGGTCCAGCAGCCAGGCGCGCGTCGCGACGATCTCCTCGCATCCCAGGTACACCTTGCCGAACGGGAAGATCACCGAATCCACGTGACTGAGCGGTACCACACGCCCGTTGGGGAGAGTCTGCGTGGTGTCCTTCGCGCAGCTTCCGTTGTTCATCCGCAGCAGGACCTCGAGCACGTCGGGCACCTCGAAGCCCAGCGAGTCGCGCAGAGCCGCGATGTCCGCGTCCGCCGCCGGACCGCGCAGTGCCTCGGCCGTGGACGGCGCGTTGACCCTGAGCCAGCGCACGATCCGTCCCCAGGCCGCCTGTACTTCTTCGACCTCGGTCACTCCGCCTGCACCTCCTCCGTCCCGACACAGAACACGCGACCGGCACACCACCCGGTCGCCCCGTCGGATACTCCCCCGCGGCGGTGACACCGGGCCGGCGGCCGGCGCGGTCCGTGCGGCGCGGCGGCCCTGATCGATCCACCCCTGGGAACGACGAAGGCCCAGGCCGGGGAAACCTCCCCTGACCTGGGCCTTCGTCGTGCAGAGCGGGCGACGGGAATCGAACCCGCGTAGCCAGTTTGGAAGACTGGGGCTCTACCATTGAGCTACGCCCGCAACGGCCAGTCATTCTGGCACACCGCATCGTAGCCGATCGACCTGGCTTCCGCGTACCCGCACATATGGGCGCCAGGGTGTGCGGGGGCATGTACTCTACGTGTCGCACCGACGGGGTGTGGCGCAGCTTGGTAGCGCGTCCGCTTTGGGAGCGGAAGGTCGTCGGTTCGAATCCGGCCACCCCGACCAGTCCCCGGCGCCATGCGCCGGAGAGGCCCGGCCGCACGTTTGTGGTACCGGTAGGATGGGTTGTCGGCCACCCGGCATGCGACCGCATTCGCCGAATCCGCATGATCACCGAGCGGCCGCCCATCAACGTAAAGCCCCCAAGGAGACCCAACCGTGAAGAGCGCCGTCGAGACTCTGAACCCGACCCGGGTTCGACTCACTGTCGAGGTGCCCTTCGAGGAGCTCAAGCCCAGCCTCGACGCGGCGTACAAGAAGATCAACCAGCAGGTCACGGTGCCGGGCTTCCGTAAGGGCAAGATCCCCGCGCGTGTCATCGACCAGCGGTTCGGCCGCGGCGCGGTCCTCGAAGAGGCCATCAACGACGCCCTGCCGAAGTTCTACACGGAGGCTGTCAACGAGGGCGAGCTCAACGTCCTGGGTCAGCCCGAGGTCGACATCACCGAGTTCAACGACGGTGAGGAACTGAAGTTCACCGCCGAGGTGGACATCCGTCCGGTCATCGAGATCCCGGACTACTCCGGCATCGAGGTCACCGTCGACGCCCTCGAGGTGTCGGACGAGGACGTCGAGAAGTCCCTGGAGCAGCTGCGCGAGCGCTTCGCGTCCACCACGGTGGTCGAGCGCGCCGCCGCCGACGGCGACGTCGTCGTCGTGGACCTGGAGGCCAAGGTCGACGGCGAGGTGCTGGAGGACGGCGTCGCCAAGGGCGTCAGCTACACCATCGGCTCCGGTCAGCTGCTCGACGGCATCGACGAGGCCGTGACCGGCGTCGAGGCCGGCGGCTCCGCCACCTTCTCCTCCGAGCTGAAGGGCGGCTCCGCGGCCGGCCGGACCGCCGAGGTCAAGGTCGACGTGACCTCCGTCCAGTCCCGCGAGCTGCCGGAGCTGGACGACGACTTCGCCCAGCTGGCCAGCGAGTTCGACACGCTGGAGGAGCTGCGCGCCGACGCCGTCAAGCGCCAGGAGCGCATCAAGCAGTACGACCAGGCCACCCAGGCGCAGGAGAAGGTGCTCGACGCCCTCCTGGAGCTGGTGGAGATCCCGCTGCCGGAGAAGCTCCTCACGGACGAGATCGAGACCCGTACGCACAACCTGGAGCACCACCAGTTCCCGGCCCTCGGCCTGGACTGGGACGCGTTCCTGGAGCGCGAGGGCAAGACCCGCGAGGAGTACGACGCGGAGATCGAGTCGCAGGCGAAGAAGGGCATCAAGACCCAGTTCGTGCTGGACGAGCTGGTCTCCAAGGAGAAGCTGTCGGTCAACCAGGAGGAGCTCACCGAGCACCTCATGCGCCGTGCCGCCTCCTCCGGCATGAGCCCCGACCAGTTCGCCCAGGCCGTCGTCGAGGGTGGTCAGGTGCCGCTGCTGGTGGGCGAGGTCGCCCGCGGCAAGGCGCTGGCCCTGGTGGTCGAGGCCGCGACGGTCAAGGACACCAACGGCGAGGTCGTCGACCTGGAGGACGAGGAGGACGACACCGACGAGACCGCCACGACGGTCGAGGCGTCCTCCGAGGCCGCTGACGAGCCCGCGGCCGAGGTGAAGAAGGACGACGCCGAGGCCTGAGCCCCGCGCCGCCCGATGCGTCGTAGAACGGGCCCGGACGCCCTCCGCGTCCGGGCCCGTTCTGCTCGGGTTCGCTCACGGCGTAGGGCGAGCCTGCGCTCACAGCGAACAGTTTCGCGTGGGGGATTGCGGGGCCCCACCTGCGCGTTAGGGTCCGTAAGTACGAGGGCCCGTGCCCTACGAGAAGTCCCTGAGACGGCTCACAACCGTCCGACAACGAGCAGGTGGATACGTGACGACTCCGATGCCTTCCGCCGCCGGCGAGCCGACCATCGGTGGCCTCGGCGACCAGGTCTACAACCGGCTGCTCGGCGAGCGGATCATCTTCCTCGGCCAGCCTGTTGACGACGACATCGCCAACAAGATCACCGCGCAGCTGCTCCTCCTTGCCGCCGAACCGGACAAGGACATCTACCTCTACATCAACAGCCCCGGCGGTTCCGTGACCGCGGGCATGGCGATCTACGACACCATGCAGTTCATCAAGAACGACGTGGTCACCATCGCCATGGGCCTGGCCGCTTCCATGGGCCAGTTCCTCCTGACGGCCGGTACGCCGGGCAAGCGCTTCGCGCTGCCGAACACCGACATCCTGATGCACCAGCCGTCCGCCGGCCTCGCCGGTTCGGCGTCCGACATCAAGATCCACGCCGAGCAGCTCCTGCGCACCAAGAAGCGCATGGCCGAGCTGATCGCGCAGCACTCCGGCCGTAGTGTCGAGGAGATCACCCGCGACTCCGACCGCGACCGCTGGTACTCCGCCGACGCGGCCAAGGAGTACGGCCTGATCGACGACGTCATCACGCACGCGGTGAACGTACCGGGCGGCGGCGGCACGGGCGCCTGACCGGGCCTGAGCCCGATCAGCCCCGCAGGACCGACCCCAGCCCACTGCTCATCATCAGGACGGTGAACGTGACCACCCAGAACTTCCCCGGCAGCGGTATGTACGACCGCATGGGCGCCGCCGAGGCCCGCTATGTCGTCCCGCGCTTCATCGAGCGCACCTCCCAGGGCGTTCGCGAGTACGACCCGTACGCGAAGCTCTTCGAGGAGCGCGTGATCTTCCTGGGCGTGCAGATCGACGACGCGTCCGCCAACGACGTCATGGCGCAGCTGCTGTGCCTGGAGTCGATGGACCCGGACCGCGACATCTCGGTCTACATCAACAGCCCCGGCGGCTCCTTCACGGCGCTGACGGCCATCTACGACACGATGCAGTTCGTCAAGCCGGACATCCAGACGGTCTGCATGGGCCAGGCGGCGTCCGCCGCGGCCGTGCTGCTGGCCGCCGGTACGCCCGGCAAGCGCATGGCGCTGCCGAACGCCCGCATCCTGATCCACCAGCCCTACAGCGAGACGGGTCGCGGTCAGGTCTCCGACCTGGAGATCGCCGCGAACGAGATCCTGCGCATGCGTGCGCAGCTGGAGGAGATGCTCGCCAAGCACTCCAGCACCCCGATCGAGAAGATCCGCGACGACATCGAGCGCGACAAGATCCTCACCGCCGAGGAGGCCCTCTCCTACGGTCTGGTCGACCAGATCGTCTCGACTCGCAAGAGTTCGAGCGTCGCGGTCTGAGGACCGCCAGAGGCCCTTTGGGTCTCGTGAGGCACGAAAGTCCCCTCTTGGGGCGGCGGGGTTGTGCAGGTCACGGCCCAGTCGTCCCAAGGGGGGCCCGCACTGGGGGCGCGGCAAGGTACCGTCGATAGGCAAGCACCAGGACTCGTCGAACTGACGGGACCCAGGCGAAGGGGAAGCACCTCGTGGCACGCATCGGTGACGGCGGCGACCTGCTCAAGTGCTCGTTCTGCGGAAAGAGCCAGAAGCAGGTGAAGAAGCTCATCGCAGGGCCCGGTGTGTACATCTGCGACGAGTGCATCGATCTCTGCAACGAGATCATCGAGGAGGAGCTCGCCGAGTCCTCCGAGGTGCGCTGGGAGGATCTCCCCAAGCCGCGCGAGATCTACGAGTTCCTGGAGAGCTACGTCGTCGGCCAGGAGCCGGCGAAGAAGGCGCTCTCCGTCGCGGTCTACAACCATTACAAGCGCGTGCAGGCCGGCGAGAACAGCGGCGGGCGCGGTCACGACGACGGCATCGAACTCGCCAAGTCGAACATCCTGCTGCTGGGTCCCACGGGCTCCGGCAAGACCCTGCTGGCGCAGACCCTGGCCCGGATGCTCAACGTGCCGTTCGCGATCGCGGACGCCACGGCGCTGACCGAGGCCGGCTACGTCGGTGAGGACGTCGAGAACATCCTGCTGAAGCTGATCCAGGCGGCCGACTACGACGTCAAGAAGGCCGAGACCGGGATCATCTACATCGACGAGATCGACAAGGTCGCCCGGAAGAGCGAGAACCCGTCGATCACCCGCGACGTCTCGGGCGAGGGCGTGCAGCAGGCGCTGCTGAAGATCCTGGAGGGCACGACGGCCTCGGTGCCGCCGCAGGGCGGGCGCAAGCACCCGCACCAGGAGTTCATCCAGATCGACACGACCAACGTGCTCTTCATCGTGGGCGGCGCCTTCGCCGGCCTGGAGAAGATCATCGAGTCCCGCGCGGGCGCCAAGGGCATCGGCTTCGGCGCGACCATCCGCTCCAAGCGTGAGATGGACGCGGCCGACCAGTTCTCCGAGGTCATGCCCGAGGACCTGGTCAAGTTCGGCATGATCCCCGAGTTCATCGGCCGTCTGCCGGTCATCACCAGCGTGCACAACCTCGACCGCGAGGCGCTGCTGCAGATTCTCGTCGAGCCGCGCAACGCCCTGGTCAAGCAGTACCAGCGGCTGTTCGAGCTCGACGGCGTCGAGCTCGAGTTCGAGCGCACCGCCCTGGAGGCCATCGCGGACCAGGCCATCCTCCGCCAGACCGGTGCGCGGGGTCTGCGCGCCATCATGGAGGAGGTGCTGATGTCGGTCATGTACGAGGTGCCGTCCCGCAAGGACGTCGCCCGCGTGGTCATCACCGAGGACGTCGTTCACTCCAATGTGAACCCCACCCTGGTGCCGCGCGAGCCGCGCATCATCGGCAAGGGCGAGCAGAAGAGCGCGTAGCGCTCCCGTCGTACACGTGAAGGGGGCGCCCGGCGAAGGCCGGGCGCCCCCTTTCGGGTTCTCGCGGTGCTACTTCTTGACGCGGACCTCGTCGCGGATCTTCACGGTGCTGTCGGCCCACTCGGCGACCGAAGGGGTCCGGGTGCTGCCGAGGATGTCCAGGTTCATGTTCATCGCCATGGCGACCGTGCTGTCGTCGGCCCAGGCGCAGTACGGGAACGTGACGCCGCCGGAACCGAAGGTGCCGCACTTCATGACGGCCCCGTCGAAGCCCGCCGGGTGCTGCTCGGTGGGCTCCTGCCCCGCCGAGGAGGCGGCGCTGTTCTTGAAGCCGGTCAGCATCGCGTCGAGGGCGGCGCCGGGGTCGGTGATGTCGCCGTAGGCGCCGGAGACGACCAGCTGGGAGTTCGAGGAGTTCTTGTACGCGCCCGAGACCGTCTTGGCGCTCTTGATCCCCGCGTCGTTCCCCGACTCGCCGTTGCTGAGACCGGAGTTGGCGCCGTTGGACGCGTCCTTGGTGTATTCGCCGCCCAGCAGTGTGGCCGGCATCGACAGCGTGTAGTCGCCGCCACCGCCACCGAGGCCGCCGCCCTTGCCGCCCAGCAGGAACACCAGTCCGCCGCCGATCAGGGCGATCGCGAGAACGACCCCGATGACGATGCCGGCCACCTTGCCCTTGCCGCCGCCGGAGGGCGGGGGAGGGGGCGGGGCGCCCCAGGCCCCGGGCTGCTGACCCCATGCACCGGGCTGCTGCGGGATACCGCCCTGCGGGGGCTGCGCGGGCTGCGGCGGGTAGCCGTAACCGTCCTGCGGCGCGCTTCCGTAGCCGGGCGGGACTTGCGGCTGCGGCTGGGTGGGCGGCTGCGGGGGAGGGCCGTAGCCGGGCTGGCCTCCCCAACCCGGCTGGGGAGGCGGCTGGTTGAAGCTCATGCGGGGGTCCCCTCGTTGTTCACTGCTGTCTGGTGCTCATCCTGGCGCTTGTTTAACCCGTCTTTACATCCGGGCCGTCAGGAATCGGTAACAAGAACGTACGGACCCCCGGTTGGCATCATTCAGGGCGAAACGGCCCCGCCGTGCGGCGACCGGGCAGGCGCCCGCGGATCTCCCCTACCCTTGTCCGTGTACGGTCACTCCTTTGGCCGTCCGGTCCCGCCCGTGCCCCGCGATGGCAGGGGATTCGTTGGCGGGGCGGCCGCGCCCGTAAACTGAGCGCCGTGACCGACAACACTCAGCAGGCCGCCGCGAGCGGGCCGAACAGCGCGATCCCCGAACTGCCGACCCAGTACGCGCCGGCCGAGGTAGAGGGGCCGCTGTACGAGCGCTGGGTAGAGCGCGGTTACTTCGAGGCGGACGCCACGAGCGACAAGCCGCCGTACACCGTCGTCATCCCGCCGCCCAACGTCACCGGCAGCCTCCACCTGGGCCACGCATTCGAGCACACACTGATCGACGCCCTCACCCGCCGCAAGCGCATGCAGGGCTTCGAGACGCTGTGGCAGCCCGGCATGGACCACGCCGGCATCGCCACCCAGAACGTCGTGGAGCGCGAACTCGCCAAGGAGGGCAAGTCCCGCCACGACCTCGGGCGTGAGGCCTTCGTCGAGCGCGTGTGGCAGTGGAAGGCGGAGTCGGGCGGCCAGATCTCCGGGCAGATGCGCCGCCTCGGCGACGGCGTCGCCTGGTCGCGCGAGCGCTTCACCATGGACGAAGGGCTGTCCCAGGCCGTCCAGACCATCTTCAAGAAGCTCTACGACGACGAGCTGATCTACCGCGCCGAGCGGATCATCAACTGGTGCCCGCGCTGTCTGACCGCCATCTCGGACATCGAGGTGGAGTACCAGGACGACGAGGGCGAGCTGGTCTCCATCCGCTACGGCGAGGGCGACGCGTCGATCGTCGTGGCCACCACCCGCGCCGAGACGATGCTCGGCGACACCGCGGTCGCCGTCCACCCCGAGGACCCGCGCTACCGCGACCTGGTCGGCACCGAGATCGAACTGCCGCTCACCGGCCGCCGCATCCCGATCGTCGCGGACGAGCACGTGGACCCCGCGTTCGGCACCGGCGCCGTCAAGGTGACCCCGGCGCACGACCCCAACGACTTCGAGATCGGCCAGCGCCACGGCCTGCCGAACCTCGCCGTCATGGACGAGCACGCGATCATCACCGCGCACGGCCCCTTCCAGGGCCTGGACCGGCTGGAGGCGCGCAGCGCCATCGTCGCCGCGCTGCGCGCCGAGGGCCGCATCGTCGCGGAGAAGCGCCCCTACACCCACTCCGTCGGGCACTGCTCGCGCTGCAAGACCACCATCGAGCCGCGGCTGTCCATGCAGTGGTGGGTCAAGGTCGCCCCGCTCGCCAAGGCCGCCGGTGACGCGGTCCGCGACGGCCGGGTCGCCATCCACCCGCAGGAGATGGAGAAGCGCTACTTCGACTGGGTCGACAACCTCCACGACTGGTGCATCTCGCGCCAGCTGTGGTGGGGCCACCGCATCCCGGTCTGGTACGGGCCGAACGGCGAGGTCGTCTGCGTCGGCCCGGACGAGCAGCCCCCCTCCGGGGACGGGTGGACGCAGGACACCGACGTCCTGGACACCTGGTTCTCCTCCGGCCTGTGGCCGTTCTCCACGCTCGGCTGGCCCGGGCGGACCGAGAGCCTGGAGAAGTTCTATCCGAACTCCGTCCTGGTCACCGGCTACGACATCCTCTTCTTCTGGGTCGCCCGGATGATGATGTTCGGCCTCTACGCGATGGACGGGACCCCGCCGTTCCACACCATCGCCCTGCACGGCATGGTCCGTGACCAGAACGGCAAGAAGATGTCGAAGTCCTTCGGCAACGTGGTCAATCCGCTGGACTGGATGGACAAGTACGGCTCCGACGCGCTGCGTTTCACCCTCGCGCGCGGCGCCAACCCCGGCACCGACGTGCCGATCGGCGAGGACTGGGTCCAGGGCTCCCGCAACTTCACCAACAAGATCTGGAACGCCACGCGCTTCGCGCTGATGAACGGCGCCACGGTCGAGGGCGAACTGCCCGCGCCGCAGGAGATGTCGGCGACCGACCGCTGGATTCTGTCCCGGCTGGAGTCGACGGTGGCCGAGGTCGACGCGCTCTACGACGACTACCAGTTCGCCAAGCTCAGTGACGTCCTGTTCCACTTCGCGTGGGACGAGGTGTTCGACTGGTACGTGGAGCTGTCCAAGACCACCTTCATGGCGGGCGGCCGGGCCGCCGAGGTGTCGCGGCGCGTGCTCGGCGAAGTGCTGGACAAGCTGCTGCGGGTGCTGCACCCCGTCGTCCCGTTCGTCACCGAGACGCTGTGGACGACGCTGACCGGCCGCGAGACGCTCGTGACCGCCGACTGGCCGAAGGACTCCGGCTTCCGCGACGCGGCCGCCGAGAAGGAGATCGGCGCGGTCCAGTCGCTGGTCACCGAGGTCCGCCGGTTCCGTGCCGACCAGGGCCTCCAGCCGGGCCAGCGGGTCCCCGCCCGCCTGGACCTGGCCGGCACCGGCCTGGACGCCCACGAGGCCGCGGTGCGCCAGCTGCTGCGCCTCCAGCCGGAGGACGAGGGCTTCGCGGCCACCGCCACCCTGCCGGTCGCGGGCGCCACGGTCGCGCTGGACCTGTCCGGTGTCATCGACGTCGAGGCCGAGCGCAAGCGGCTCGCCAAGGACCTCGCGGCGGCGGAGAAGGAGAAGGCGCAGGCCACGGCGAAGCTCGGCAACGAGGCGTTCCTGGCCAAGGCGCCCGACCCGGTGGTCGCCAAGATCCGCACCCGGCTGGAGACGGCCGAGGCGGACATCGCCCGCATCACCGCCCAGCTTGCCGGCCTGCCGCAGGCGTGACCGGGAGCCGCGGGTGGGCGTGAGCGCCCGCCCGCGGCCCGGACCGGTCCGCCCGGTTCGTAGACTGGTGGCGTGAGTACTTCGCGCCCCGGCAACGGCCATGACCCCCACCCCGACCCCGAGGGTGCCGCCCTCTCCGACCCGCTGACCGCGCTCGGCCTGAACGCCGACGCCGACGAGGCCGGTGACGACGAGGACGAGGGGGCAGGGCCCGTCCGCGAGGCGGATCTCGCGGTCATCGAGGCGGGCAGCCGCACGCTGCGGACCGGGGGACCGGTGCCCCCGGACGACGACATCCCCGGCCGTCCGGCCGATCCGGAGCTGGACAAGGCCCTGCGCGAGGTCGAGACGGAGCTGGCGGGCCGCTGGCCGGAGACCAAGCTGGAGCCGTCGCTGGACCGCATGACGGCCCTGATGGACATCCTGGGCGAGCCGCAGCGCTCGTACCCCTCGATCCACATCACCGGCACCAACGGCAAGACCAGCACCGCGCGCATGATCGAGCGGTTGCTGCTCGCCTTCGACCTGCGCACCGGCCGGTACACCAGCCCGCACGTGCAGTCGGTGACCGAGCGCATCAGCCTGGACGGCCGGCCGATCGCGCCGGAGCGGTTCATCGAGAGCTACCGCGACCTCCAGCCCTACGTGGCGATGGTCGACGGGTCGCAGCCGCACCGCATGTCGTTCTTCGAGGTGATGACGGGCATGGCCTACGCGGCCTTCGCCGACGCGCCGGTCGACATCGCCGTCGTCGAGGTCGGCATGGGCGGCGGCTGGGACGCCACCAACGTCATCGACGCCTCGGTCGCGGTCGTCACCCCGATCTCCCTGGACCACACCGACCGGCTGGGCTCCACCACGGGCGAGATCGCGGTGGAGAAGGCCGGGATCATCAAGAAGGACGCGACCGTCGTGCTGGCGCAGCAGCCGGTCGAGGCCGCGCAGGTGCTGCTGCAGCGCGCGGTGGAGGTGGGAGCGACGGTCGCCCGGGAGGGCATGGAGTTCGGCGTCGTGCACCGGGAGGTCGCGGTCGGCGGGCAGTTGCTGACACTGCGCGGCCTGGGCGGCGAGTACGAGCAAGTGTTCCTGCCGCTGCACGGCGAGCACCAGGCGCACAACGCGGCCGTGGCCCTGGCGGCGGTGGAGGCGTTCTTCGGCATCGGCAGCGAGCACGACCGGACGCTGGCCATCGACACCGTCCGCGCGGCCTTCGCGTCCGTCACCTCGCCGGGCCGGTTGGAGGTCGTCCGCCGCAGCCCGACCGTGGTGCTGGACGCGGCGCACAACCCCGCGGGCGCGCGGGCGGCCGCCGCCTCGCTCGCGGAGGCGTTCGGCTTCAGCCATCTGGTGGGTGTCATCGGCCCGAGCGGCGACAAGGACGTGCGCGGGCTGCTGGAGGCCTTCGAGCCGGTCTTCGCGGAGGTCGTGCTGACCCGCAACTCCACGCCGCGCGGGATGGACGTGGACGAGCTGGCCGCGCTCGCGGTCGAGGTCTTCGGCGACGAGCGGGTGCAGGTCGAGCCGCGTCTGGACGACGCGATCGAGGCGGCGGTCACGCTGGCCGAGGACCAGGGCGAGTTCTCCGGCGCCGGGGTGCTGATCACCGGTTCGGTGGTCACCGTGGGAGAGGCCCGGCTGCTGCTGGGCCGCAAGTGACGAGCGGGAAGCGGAACCAAGCGGATGCGGACCTTGTGCGCGAGCACTCTGATCGGTGAATTCTTCGTGATCGGCTTCGCGGGGCTGGTCGCGATGAAACAGCCGGACCTGTCGGCGGGCACCGTGTGGGCGGTCTGCGGCGTGGCGATGGCACTGTGCGTGCTGCTCTGCGGAATGCTGGGCCGCCGCGGCGGTCTGGCGGTCGGCTGGGTGCTCCAGGCGGGGCTGGTCCTGAGCGGCCTGGTCCTGCCGGTGATGTTCTTCCTCGGCCTGGTCTTCGCCGCGCTGTGGTGGGCGGCCGTCCACTACGGCCGCAAGGTCGACCAGGCAAAGGCGGCACGGGCGGCGGGGACGGCGCGGACGGCCTGACCCGGTGCCAAGGGGGTGGGCCGAGGCGCCTACCGGCGCCCGGTAATGTCGTCGTACCCGCTACCCCGCACATAGGAGTCACACCGTGTCGCAGCGCACCCTCGTCCTTCTCAAGCCGGACGCCGTTCGTCGCGGCCTGGTCGGCGAGATCCTCGGCCGCATCGAGCGCAAGGCCGGCTGGAGCATCACCGCGCTGGAGCTGCGCACGCTCGAGCGGCAGGTCCTGGAGCAGCACTACGCCGAGCACGTGGGCCGCCCCTTCTACGAGCCGCTGATGGAGTTCATGGCCGGCGGCCCGTCCGTGGCCCTGGTCGTCGAGGGCGAGCGTGTCATCGAGGGTGTGCGCGCGCTGGCCGGCCCGACCGACCCGATCGCCGCCGCGCCCGGCTCGATCCGCGGCGACTTCGGCACCATCGTCCGGGAGAACCTGATCCACGCCTCCGACTCCGAGGAGTCGGCCGAGCGGGAGATCAAGATCTTCTTTCCCGGCCTGGCCTGATCCCCGGCGCCATTCGCCCCGGATTCCCCGCTGACGCCCGATCAGCGCAATGGGTGGCCGGAATTTTTCCCGGCCACCTGGCGGCATATGCCGGTCGTACGGGGGAACCAATTCCGCCGACACGGCGTCACCATTGCCGGGGGCCGCTGTGTGTTCTGACGACAATGGCGGCGGATCCCTGACCCCGCGCCCCGACGGGCGCGACTAGGATGGAATCTCCGCTCCTCAGGCTTCGCGCACAGCGCCCCGCCGTGCTCACCCCCACACTGCTCCAGCTCGGGAAGGCCAGACGTACCCTCATGGCGAACAACATGTCGTTCATCGGTCGTGACATGGCTGTCGACCTCGGCACCGCCAACACGCTGGTGTACGTCAGGGGTCGCGGGATCGTCCTCAACGAGCCGTCCGTCGTCGCCATCAACACGAATACCGGCGGCATCCTCGCGGTCGGCTCCGAGGCGAAGAAGATGATCGGCCGGACCCCCGGCAACATCGTCGCGGTCCGTCCTCTCAAGGACGGGGTGATCGCCGACTTCGAGATCACCGAGCGCATGCTGCGCTACTTCATCCTCAAAATCCACAAGCGGCGCTACCTGGCCCGTCCGCGGGTCGTGGTCTGCGTTCCCTCCGGCATCACCGGCGTCGAGCGCCGCGCGGTCATCGAGGCCGCCACCCAGGCCGGCGCGCGCCAGGTGCACATCATCGAGGAGCCGATGGCGGCCGCGATCGGCGCCGGGCTCCCGGTCCACGAGGCGACCGGCAACATGGTCGTCGACATCGGCGGCGGCACCACCGAGGTCGCCGTCATCTCGCTCGGCGGCATCGTCACCGCGCAGTCCATCCGGGTCGCCGGCGACGAGCTGGACAACGCGATCATCCAGCACATCAAGAAGGAGTACAGCCTTCTGCTGGGCGAGCGCACCTCCGAATCGATCAAGCTCACCATCGGCTCGGCCTTCTCGGTCGACGACGAGGAGCACACCGAGATCCGCGGTCGCGACCTGGTCTCCGGCCTGCCCAAGACGGTGGTCATCTCCGCCGCCGAGGTCCGCAAGGCCATCGAGGAGCCGGTCAACGCCATTGTCGACGCGGTGAAGACGACCCTCGACAAGTGCCCGCCCGAGCTGTCGGGCGACATCATGGACCGCGGCATCGTCCTGGCCGGCGGCGGCGCGCTGCTGCGCGGTCTCGACGAGCGCCTGCGCTCCGAGACGGGCATGCCCATCCACATCGCCGAGAACCCGCTCGACTGCGTGGCGCTGGGCGCCGGCAAGTGCGTCGAGGAGTTCGAGGCACTCCAGCAGGTCCTGGACGCGCAGCCGCGCAGGTGAGTTCGCACGATCCTTCGTACGGGCGAACTCCCGCCCGTACGCCGGATCGTTCTCCTCTCCGGCACGGCACACCGGGCCCACGGCCCACACGCTCTGACGAGGAAGGCACGGACTGGCCCCCGTGAGGGACACACGAGAGAGCCGGCTTCTGCTGGTGCTGCTGGTGGCGATCGCGTTCGCGCTGATCACCGTCGACATCCGCGGGGGTGAGGACTCACCGCTGGACGGTGCCCGGTCCGCCGCGGCCGCCGTCTTCGGCCCCGTGGAGAACGGGGTCGCGGCGGCCGTCGATCCGGTGGACAACGCGGTGGACGCGGTACGCGACTCAGGCGACCGCAGCAGCCGGATCAGCGAACTGGAGCGGCAGAACGCCGAGCTGAAGCAGCAGCTCGGCAGCAAGGACGCCACCCGCGCCCGCGCCCGCGAACTCGACAAGCTGCTCAAGACCGCCGGGGCCGGCCAGTACCGCGTCAAGGGCGCGCAGGTCATCGCCATAGGAGCCGCGCAGGGCTTCTCGTGGACGGTCACCATCGACGCCGGCGCGGGCGACGGCATCGAACGCGACATGACCGTCATCAACGGCGACGGCCTGGTCGGCCGGGTCACCACCGTCGGGCCGTCCACCTCCACCGTGCTGCTCGCCTGCGACCCGGACTTCACCGTCGGCACCCGGCTGGAGAAGTCCTCCGAACTCGGCTTCGCCTCGGGCCAGGGCAACCGCCCCATGCAGGTGCAGCTGCTCAACGGCAAGGCGCACGTGCGCAACGGCTACCGGCTGGTGACCTTCGGCTCGCAGGCCGACAAGCCGTTCGTGCCGGGCGTCCCGGTCGGCACCGTCTCCAAGGTCGACCGCGCGGGCGGCGGTCTCACCCGCACCCTCGAGGTCACCCCGTTCGTGGGCTTCACCAAGCTCGACATCGTCGGCGTCGTCGTCCAGGGCCCGCGCAAGGACCCCCGCGACTCGGTGCTGCCCGCCGGCCCGAAGCCGGTCCCGACGGTCACCGTCACGGTGACGCCGAGCGTCGACCCCTCCCGGTCCCCGGGGTTCACGCCCGACGGGCAGGAGGAGGTCCGATGAAGCGCGTGCTGCTCTCCACCGGCCTGGTGGTCGCCGCCATGGTGATCCAGGTGTGCGTGCTGGCCCGGCTGCACCTGCCCGGAGCGGTGCCCGACCTGCTGCTGCTGGTCGTGCTCGGCCTCGCACTGACGTACGGCCATGTCGCCGGTGCCCTCATCGGGTTCGGCGCCGGCCTGCTCGCCGACCTCGCCCCGCCCGCCGACCACGCCGCCGGGCGCTACGCGCTCGTGCTGTGCGTCATCGGCTACGCCGCGGGCCTGGCCAAGCCCGACACCGGCCAACTGCGCTCGGCCACCCGGCCGATGCTCGTCGTCGTCGCCGCGGCCATCGGGTCCACCGTGCTGTACGCCCTCGTCGGCGCCCTCGTCGGCGACACCGCGGCGCAGCATGTGGGCCTGGGCAAGCTGCTGTTCACGGCCGCCCTGTACGACCTGCTGCTCGCGCCCTTCACCGTGCCCTGGATCATGGGCCTGGCCCGCCGGCTGGACAACGACCCGCTCGCCGACGACACCTCGGCGAGCGGTTTCGGTGCCCGCATCGGCGGCCAGCGCCCGAGCCTGCTGGGCAAGGTGGGGAGCGTCGCCAAGGGAGGGCGGCGGCTGTGAGCAACATCCCCGAGACCGGGCGCACGCCGCGCGTCACCATCCGCCTGGTGGTCCTGCAGATCCTCGTGCTGTCGCTGCTGTTCACCCTCGGCGGCCGCCTGTGGTTCCTTCAGATCCGCGACGGCGACGACTACACCGCGCAGGCCAACAGCAACAACGTCCAGGAAGTCGTCACCCCCGCCGTGCGCGGGGCGATACTGGACGCCAAGGGCGTTCCGCTGGCCGACAACGAGACGCGCCTGGTGGTCTCCGCCAGCCGTACCGACCTGCTCAAGCAGAAGGACGACGGCCGCGCGGTGCTCACCCGGCTGGCGTCCGTGCTGCACATGCAGCCGGACGAGGTCATGGGGAAGGTGCGCCTCTGCGACTCGCAGACCCCCAAGCCGTGCTGGAACGGTTCCCCGTACCAGCCGATCCCCATCACCGACGAGGCCACCACCCAGCAGGCGCTGCAGATCATGGAGCGCCGCGAGGACTTCCCCGGCGTCACCGCGGAGCCCACCGCCGTGCGCCGCTACACCTCGCCGTTCGGGGCCAACGCCTCCCAGGTGCTCGGCTACCTCTCGCCCGTCACCGACGACGAGATCACCGACGCGGAGAAGCAGGGCCGGTCGCTGCTGCGCTCGGACCAGATCGGCCGCTCCGGCCTGGAGCGCACGTACGACACCCAGCTGCGCGGCACGGCCGGTGTCACCCGCTACGAGGTGGACAATCTCGGCCGGGTCATCGGCAAGGCCGGCGAGACCGCCGCCGTGCCCGGCAGCAACCTGGTCACCAGCATCGACGCCCGCGTCCAGTCGGTCGCCGAGAAGGAACTGCTCCAGGCGATGAAGGTCGCCCGCAAGACCTTCGACTCCGTCACCGGCAGCTACTACAAGGCGGACTCCGGCGCGGTCGTCGTCATGGACGTGCACACCGGCCAGGTCATCGCGATGGCCAGCGCCCCGAGCTACGACCCCAACGTCTGGGTCGGCGGCATCTCGGCCAAGGACTACGCCAAGCTCACCGGCAAGAAGTCCAACTTCCCGCTGCTGAACAGGGCCATACAGGGTCAGTCCGCCCCCGGTTCGACGTTCAAGGCGATCTCCACCTCGGCCGCGGTGAAGGCCGGCTACTCCATCAACGGGCACTACCCCTGCCCGTCGTCGATGACCATCGGCGGCCGGGTCTTCAACAACTTCGAGGGCGAGAGCGCGGGCGAGATCACTCTGGCGCACGCGCTGGAGATCTCCTGCGACACCGTCTTCTACCACCTGTCCTACGACCAGTGGCTCAAGGACGGCGGCACCAAGCCCAAGAAGCACCCCGCGGACTGGTTCTACAAGACCGCCAAGGCCTACGGCCTGGGTTCGCTGACCGGCATCGACCTGCCCTCCGAGGTCACCGGCCGGATCCCCGACCGGCAGTGGAAGCGCGACTACTTCGAGGCCAACAAGACCTACTGGTGCAAGGTCGCCAAGAGCGACAAGCAGGACTACGCCAGCCAGATCGCGCGCGAGAACTGCGTCGACGGCTATGTGATGCGCGCCGGTGACTCGGTCAACTACGCGATCGGCCAGGGCGACACGCTCGTCACCCCGATCCAGATGGCCCGCATCTACTCGGCCATCGCCAACGGCGGCAAGCTGTACCAGCCGACCATCGGCAAGGCGATCATCAGCGCCGACGGCAAGACGGTCACCAGGATCAAGCCGAAGGTCACCGCGAAGGCCCCGGCGAGCGCGAACACCCTGAAGTACATCAACGAGGCCCTGAAGGGCGTGGTCACCAGCGGTACCGCGGCCTGGCGCTTCAACGGCTGGCCGCAGGACAAGATCACCCTGCACGCCAAGACCGGTACCGCGGAAGTCGCCGGCAAGCAGACCACCTCGTGGTTCACGACGTACACCAAGGACTACGCGGTCATCATGACGATCTCCCAGGGTGGTACGGGCTCCGGCGGTTCCGGCCCGGCCGTCCGCGCCATCTACGAGGCGATGTACGGCGTCCAGAAGGACGGGTCGATCAACAACAAGAAGGCGCTGCTCCCGCACCCCGAGACCGCGCTGCCCAAGATCACCGCGGACGGCACGATCCAGGCCCGCAAGGCCGCCTGGGACGTGCCCGCCGTCCCGTCCGCCCCGGGCGACGGTGTGTACACGGCCGCCGCGCTGCCCCCGGACCGCTCCGAGAGGTTCCTGCTGGGCAGGAGGTACGGGGCATGAGCACCGGCGGCTACGCCATGCGGCGCTTCACCCCGGAGAAGGGCGCCCTCGGCAAGCTCATGGCGCGCGACTCGACAGTGCGCCGGATGGACTGGGTGCTGCTCGGCTCGGCGCTCGCGCTGTCGATGATCGGCGCCGCCCTGGTGTACTCGGCGACCCGCAACCGCACCGAGCTCACCCACGGCGACCCGCTCTACTTCCTGCTGCGGCACCTGCTCAACACCGCGATCGGCTTCGGTCTGGCGGCCGGCACCGTGGCGCTCGGCCACCGCCGGCTGCGCGGCGCGGTCCCGGTGCTCTACGCGATCTCGGTCCTGCTGGTCCTGGCCGTCCTCACCCCGGTCGGGTCGACGGTCAACGGCGCGCACGCCTGGATCGTGCTCGGCGGCGGCTTCTCCCTCCAGCCGTCCGAGTTCACCAAGCTCACCATCATCCTGAGCATGGCGATGATGCTCTCCGCCCGGGTGGACGCCGGCGACCGGATCCACCCGGACCACCGCACCGTTGCCCAGGCCCTGGGCTTCGCCATACTGCCGATGGCCATCGTCATGCTGATGCCCGACCTGGGTTCGGTCATGGTCATGGCGGTCATCGTGCTCGGTGTGCTCCTCGCCTCCGGGGCCTCCAACCGCTGGGTGCTCGGCCTCATCGCGGCGGGCGCCGGCGGTGCCGTCGCGGTGTGGCAGCTCGGCGTCCTGGACCAGTACCAGATCGACCGCTTCGCCGCCTTCGCCAACCCCGCGCTCGACCCGGCGGGCGTCGGCTACAACACCAACCAGGCGCGCATCGCCATCGGCTCGGGCGGGCTGCTCGGCAAGGGCCTGTTCCACGGCAGCCAGACCACCGGCCAGTTCGTGCCGGAGCAGCAGACCGACTTCGTCTTCACCGTGGCGGGGGAGGAGCTCGGCTTCGTCGGCGCCATGCTGATCATCGTCCTGCTCGGCGTCGTCCTGTGGCGCGCCTGCAAGATCGCGCGCAACGCGACCGACCTCTACGGCACGATCATCGCCGCCGGTGTTGTGGCCTGGTTCGCGTTCCAGGCCTTCGAGAACATCGGCATGACGCTGGGCATCATGCCGGTCGCGGGTCTGCCGCTGCCCTTCGTCTCGTACGGCGGATCCTCGATGTTCGCGGTCTGGGTCGCGGTCGGACTGCTCCAGGCAGTGAAGATGCAGCGCCCCATGTCCGCCTGAACGAGTCCACTGGGTGAACGCACCATTGCGGTGGCCCCAACCCGCGATTACGGTCCAGTCATGGGAAAGCGTGTCGCGGAGACCGAGCGCAAGTACGAGGCCGCCGGACGGAGCCGGGAGCCGGACCTGGACGGACTGCCGGGCGTGGCGTCCGTCCGGGTCATGGAACCGGCCGAGCTCGACGCGGTGTACTACGACACCACCGACCTTCGCCTGGCGACCCGCCGCGTCACCCTGCGGCGGCGCACCGGGGGCGACGACGCGGGCTGGCACCTGAAGCTGCCCACGACCCTCGCCGACACGCGTACCGAGGTGCACGCCCCCCTGGGCAAGCAGGGACGCAAGGGCGGCCCCCGCGTCCCCGCGGCCCTCGCCGACGAGATCGCCGCCGTCGTCCGCGGCCGTGAACTCGTCCCCGTCGTACGGCTGCGCACCGCCCGCAAGCGGGTCCGGCTGCTGGACGTCAAGGGCCGGACGCTGCTGGAGATCGCCCGCGACCACGTCACCGCCTCCGTCCTCGACAACGGCGGCCACCCCACCTCGGAGACCTCCTGGGACGAAGTCGAGGCCGAACTCGCCGACGGCGGCACGGGCCTGCTCGACGCCCTGGAGAAGCGGCTCGTCAAGGCCGGCCTGCGACGCTCCGACAGCCCCTCCAAACTCGCCCGCGCCCTCGGCGAGCGCCTGACGGCCGCTCCCCGGCCGAGCGCGCCGCCCTCTTCGGTCGACACCGCGGGCGACGTGGCGATGACCTACGTCCACCAGCAGGTCGACGCCATCGCCGCCTGGGACCCGGCCGTCCGCCGCGACGAGGCGGACGCCGTCCACCAGATGCGGGTCTCCACCCGGCGGCTGCGCAGCGCCCTGAAGAGCTTCCGCCGCGAACTCGACCGCGGGGCCACCGACCCGATCGGCGACGAACTGAAGTGGCTGGCCGGCGTCCTCGGCCTGGAACGCGACCGCGAGGTGCTCGCCGAGCGGCTCCGGGACCGCCTCGACGACCTCCCCGTCGACCTCGTCACCGGCGACCTGACCGAGCGCGTCGGCGGCGACGCGCCCGTCCACGAGGGCGCCCGCGCCGAGCTCCTGCGGGAACTCGGCGGCGCCCGCTACTTCCGCCTCCTCGACACCCTGGAAGCCCTCCTCGCTGACCCCCCGTACCGCGACGGCGCCAAGGCGCCGGCCGCCTCCGCCGGTGCCAAGGCCGTCAGCCGCGACCACCGGCGCCTGCGCGAGCGCGTCGAGCCCGCGCTCGCCATGGAACGCGGCCATGAACGCGACCTTGCCCTCCACGAGGCCCGCAAGGCCGCCAAGCGCGCCCGCTACAGCAGCGAGGCGGCCCGGGCCGTGGCCGGCCTGCGCAAGCCCGCCAGGAAGCACACCAAGCGCATGAAGTCCGTCCAGCAGGTCCTCGGCGAGCACCAGGACAGCGTCATCTGCCGCGACGCCGTCGCCCGGCTCGCCGGCGACGCCCGCACCGCCGGCGAGGACACCTTTCCCTACGGCGTGATGTTCCAGGTCGAACGCGATCTCGCCGACGCGGCGGAGGACGCCCTGCCCAAGGCCTGGGACAAGGCCGACCGCGGCAGCCTGGCGGGGTGACCGGGTCCCCTTCGGCGCCCGCGCGGGGCCGCCGCCGGGGAGCCGTGGGCGGCCGGGGAGGCCACCGTGACGCGTTACGCTGAATGGTCACCACCCTGCCAGCTCACGAAAGACACCTCTCATGCCTGTCGAGTCGGTCTTCCCTCGCCTGGAAGCGCTTCTCCCCCACGTTCAGAAGCCCATCCAGTACGTCGGCGGAGAGCTGAACTCCACCGTGAAGGACTGGGACTCCTGTGACGTCCGCTGGTCGCTGATGTACCCGGACGCCTACGAGGTGGGGCTCCCCAACCAGGGCGTCATGATCCTCTACGAGGTGCTCAACGAGCGCGAGGGCGTGCTCGCCGAGCGCACCTACAGCGTCTGGCCGGACCTGGAGGCGCTGATGCGGGAGCACGGCGTCCCGCAGTTCACCGTGGACGCCCACCGCCCGGTGAAGGCCTTCGACGTGCTCGGCCTCAGCTTCTCCACGGAGCTCGGCTACACGAACATGCTGACCGCCCTGGACCTCGCGGGCATCCCGCTGGAGGCCAAGGACCGCACCGAGGACGACCCGATCGTCCTCGCCGGCGGGCACGCGGCGTTCAACCCCGAGCCCATCGCCGACTTCCTGGACGCGGCGGTGATCGGTGACGGCGAGCAGGCCGTCCTGGAGATCACCGACGTCATCCGCGCCTGGAAGGCCGAGGGTCGCCCCGGCGGCCGCGACGAACTGCTCTTCCGGCTGGCCCGCACCGGCGGGGTGTACGTGCCGAAGTTCTACGACGTGGAGTACCTGGCCGACGGCCGGATCGCCCGCATGGTGCCGAACCGCTCCGGCGTGCCGTGGCGGGTGTCCAAGCACACCGTCATGGACCTCGACGAGTGGCCGTACCCCAAGCAGCCCCTCGTCCCGCTCGCCGAGACCGTCCACGAGCGGATGTCCGTGGAGATCTTCCGCGGCTGCACGCGCGGCTGCCGCTTCTGCCAGGCCGGCATGATCACCCGCCCGGTGCGCGAGCGCAGCATCACCGGCATCGGCGAGATGGTCGACAAGGGCCTGAAGGCGACCGGCTTCGAGGAGGTCGGCCTGCTGTCGCTGTCCTCCGCCGACCACACCGAGATCGCCGACGTCGCCAAGGGCCTCGCCGACCGGTACGAGGAGGACAAGATCGGCCTGTCCCTCCCGTCCACCCGCGTCGACGCCTTCAACATCGACCTGGCCAACGAACTCACCCGCAACGGGCGCCGCTCGGGCCTCACCTTCGCCCCCGAGGGCGGCTCCGAGCGCATCCGCAAGGTCATCAACAAGATGGTCTCGGAGGAGGACCTGATCCGCACCGTCGCCACCGCCTACGGCAACGGCTGGCGCCAGGTGAAGCTCTACTTCATGTGCGGTCTGCCCACCGAGACCGACGAGGACGTCCTGCAGATCGCGGACATGGCCAAGAACGTCATCCAGAAGGGCCGCGAGGTCACCGGCCAGAACGACATCCGCGCCACGGTCTCCATCGGCGGCTTCGTGCCCAAGCCGCACACCCCGTTCCAGTGGGCCCCGCAGCTCGGCGTCGAGGAGACCGACGCCCGCCTGGAGAAGCTCCGCGACGCCATCCGCGGCGACAAGAAGTACGGCCGCAACATCGGCTTCCGCTACCACGACGGCAAGCCCGGCATCATCGAGGGCCTGCTCTCCCGCGGCGACCGCCGCGTCGGCGCGGTCATCCGTGCCGTCTACGAGGACGGCGGCCGCTTCGACGGCTGGCGCGAGCACTTCTCCTACGACCGCTGGGCCCGCATGTGCGAGAAGGCGCTCCCCGAGCAGGGCGTCGACCTCGACTGGTACACCACCCGCGAGCGCACCTACGAGGAGGTCCTGCCCTGGGACCACCTGGACTCCGGCCTGGACAAGGACTGGCTCTGGGAGGACTGGCAGGACGCCCTCGACGAGACCGAGGTCGACGACTGCCGCTGGACCCCGTGCTTCGACTGCGGGGTGTGCCCCCAGCTCGACACCCACATCCAGATCGGCCCGACCGGCAAGAAGCTGCTCCCGCTGACGGTCAAGAACGCCGCCCCGGCGGCCGCTGCCGGCGGTCACACGCACTGAGGCGGGCGGGGCAGGTGTCGCCTGCCCCGCTCCGGCCGGCGTCCTGGTGATGCCGCGCCGCAGCTCACCGCAGGCGTGCGTGACAGCATTGCGCCATGCGCTGTGACGTCTGCGATCACGAGATGGCGAAGTGGGATCTTCCGCCGTCGCCGTGGCGCCGTGAGATCTGGGTCTGCACGTGGTGCTGTGCGGTGACCCAGCTCGGGACCCCGGACCACGAGATCAGCCGCCCCGGGTACTGCCGTTGGGACCTCCGGTGGGAAGCGGCGTGGACGGACATGCTGCCGGATGCCGGCCGGCACGCGTACGGCTACTTCGACAGGACGCTCTGCGGAATCGAGAGGCCGGACATGACCGGCTCCCAGTTCGGCATGTGGGGCGGCAGGTTCGAGGACGAGTGCCCCGACTGCACTGCCGCGGCCCTGGCCATCGACGCGCGGTGGCCGGAGGAACGGCGGCGTGACGGCTTCCGGGTGGACGTCCCGGCCGCACCCCGGCCCCGTCCCGAGGACGCCCCCGGCTACGTCCGGCCGCCGGACGAACTCGGCCGTCCCGACATCCGGCTGCCGCCTGCACCGGCGGGCCGCGGGACACGCGTTCTCACGGCTCGTCCCGCCGCGCACGCGCACCCCGGGGAAGCGTTCCGCCGGATCGGCGAGGGTCCTGAGGCGCTGCGCCTTCCGGCGTTCTGGGCCGGGCACGGGATCGGGCCCTACCGGCCGTACGACAGCCAAGGGCGCACTTTCGCGTGGTTCCAGGCGTACCCGCTCGAGACGATTCCGCCGCTGGACGAGGACTCCTTCGTCGGCGACTTCGCCTGGTTCGGCGAACCCGGCGATCCGCTCGACCACCGCACCGCCGTGACGGATGGGATCACGGCCGATCTGGCGAGGGACGGCCTCTCGCTCCCGGCGGACTTCTTGGCCCTGATCACCCGGGCCCACCTGCACCGGTGCCTCGACCGCGAGGGCGGCGGCGCCTGGACCGATGTGAGCGGCCCGCTGCCCAGCCCCGTCGCCCCCGACGATCGCATGGTGCTGTTCTTCCGCGATCAGCAGAGCTGCATCATGTGGTACCTCTACCTGCACCACGGCGGGCAGTCCGCCGTCGTCTGCTCCGACCGGGATCTCACCGAGGAGCCGGGGCTCAGGTACGGACCCGACGGCGAGATCGTCCTGCCGCGCCGCCCCGAGATCTTCTGGACCGCCCCGAGCGTCGAGGTCTTCGCGTACCGGTTCCTGACCGAGGCGAGACTCCTGTCCGCGATCGGCGGGAAACAGCGGGCCGGCGAGCTCGATCCCGAGCTCCTCGCCTACCTCGCCCACTACGTGCCCGGTTCACGGGCCGAGGAGCTCAGGCCGTGAGGCCCTCGATCGCGACGGGGAGGTGGCGGGGGCCGCGCAGCACCGCGTTGGCGCGGTACGGCGGCGGGTCCTCCAGCAGCCGGGAGAACTTGACCCGGCGGAACAGTTCGGGCACGGCCAGATGGAGTTCCATCCGGGCGAGCGGGGCGCCGAAGCAGTAGTGGATGCCGGTGTAGAAGCCCAGGTGCTCGTTGTCCTTGCGGTCGGGGTCGAACCGGTCGGGGTCCTCGAAGCGCTTGGGATCGCGGTTGGCCGCGGCCAGCATGAGCCACACCGGGGAGCCCTTGGGGATCGTGGTGCCGGCGATGTCGATGTCGGCGATCGCGGTGGTCCACGGCACGAACTGCACGGGCGGCTCGTACCGCAGCACTTCCTCGACGATCGGGACGGCCAGGTCCGGCTCCTTCAGGAAGCGCTCCAGCACGTCGGGGTGGCGCAGCAGGGTCAGCGTCGTGTTGGTGATCGCGTTGACCGTGGTCTCGTGGCCCGCGACCAGGAGCAGCACCGCGGTGGCCTCCAGGTCGGCCGGTGTCATGTCGGGCGCGAGCGCGCTGAGCATGCCGGAGCCGGGGTGGCGGCGTTTGGCCTCGATCAGGTCGGCCAGGTAGCCGCCCAGTTCCTCCCGTGCCTGCTGCCCCTTCGTCCGGCCCGCCTCGCCGGCCCGGGGGTCCAGGGACGACGCCAGGGCGTCGGCCCAGACATGGAAGCGCGATTCGTCCTCGCGCGGTACGCCCAGCACCTTGCAGATGGCGGTGACGGGGAGGGGATAGGCGAAGTCGTCGACGATGTCGGCCTGGTCCTTGCCCTCGAAGGCGTCGAGCAGTTCGGTGACGACCCTGGTGAGGTCCCCGCGCAGGTCCTCGATGAACCTGGGGCTGTGCGGAGGGCCGAAGGGCCGGTTGATGGTGTCGCGCAGCCGGTCGTGCACCGGCGGGTCGGTGAAGATGAAGCTCGGCGGCAGGTTGGTGTCGTCCGCGTGCCCGGTGCGCGCGAAGCCCGCGGGCCGGTTGCGCGTGTCGTTGCTCAGCCGCGGGTCGTTGGCCAGGCTCCGCACCTCGTAGTAGGTGCTGACCACGTAGGTGCCGTCGTCCAGCAGCCTCACCGGGACCTTGCGCAGCTCCTCGTAGAGCGGGTACGGATCGGCCCGATGGGCGTAGTCGGTGATCTGCTCGATGATGCTGCCGGACGTCATGGCGTCTCCTGGGGGCTCCGGGCGGCACGGGGCCGGCGATCAGGCGTGCGACGGAGTGAAGGCGACGCGCCGTTCACTCGGTGAGTGGCCCGTCAGCGTGACCGTGGCCCCGTGGGTGGGCAGATGGGGATCCGGGAAGGCCGGGTCGACCGGCTGCGCGGTCTCGGAGCGGCAGTCGACCGTGCGGTAGTCCGGCGGGAAGGGCGCGCCGGCCGCGATCTGCTGCTCGTAGAAGCCCAGCCACTTGGCCCCGTCGAAGGACACCGCGGCGATGACGCGGCCGCGGTAGCCGTACACGGCGACGAACCGGTCCTCGGCGAGGGCCCCTTGGGCCACGACCAGCTGGTCTCCCAGTGGGGGCACGCCCACGGACTTGATGTTGACGCCGAACTGGGAGGACCAGAACATCGGCAGCCACAGGTGGGGGCGGCGGTCGGGGCTCGCGCAGACCATGTTGTGGGCGGCGATCTCCGCCTGCTCGACCGCGTTGCCCCAGTGCTCCAGCGACAGGAACTGGTAGTCGAACAGCGGGTGGGGGCTGCGGGCGACGTCACCGGCGGCGTAGATGTCGTCGGTGACGATGCCGTTGACGTCGAACACCCGGCATCCGGCGTCGCAGGCGATCCCCCGGGGACCGGCGGCCAGCCCCGAGCCGGCGAGCCATTCGGTGTTGCGGAGGGCGCCGAGCGAGACGACCGCCACCTCCACGTCGATCACCGAGCCGTCCGACAGGTGGGCGCGCCTGAGCCGCCCGACGTAGTCACCCTCCAGTGCGGTGACGCTGATCCCGCAGCGCAGATCGACCCCCTTCCTGCGCTGCATGCGGTCCGCGACCGCGCCGATGACCCCGCCGAGGGCGCCCACCAGCGGTGCCGGGCCGCGTTCGGCGACCGTGACCTCGATGCCGAGCTCCCGGCAGGCGGAGGCGACCTCGGAGCCCGTGAATCCGGCGCCGATCACCAGCACGCGGGAGACGCCCCCGGTCAGTCTGCGGTGCAGGCGTACGGAGTCGTCACGGGTCCGCACCACGAACACGCCGTCCAGCGCGGCCTCTTCCGGATGGATCCAGGGTCGCGCCCGGGTCCCGGTGGTGATCAGCAGGCGGTCGTAGGGGACGGTGTCCCCGCCCGCCAGGCGCACCACCTTGGCGTCCCGGTCCAGGCCCTCGGCGGCGGTGCCCAGCCGCCACGTGGCGTCGATGTCGCGCCGCCGCGGCAGCGCGGTGTCCTCGGGCCGGGCCCGCCCGAGCAGCGCCTGCTTGGACAGCGGCGGCCGGTCGTAGGGCTCGTACGGCTCGTCGCCGACCATGGTCAGCGATCCGGTGAAACCCCGGTCGCGCAGGGTCTCCGCGGCCCGCAGCCCGGCCAGCGAGGCACCGACGACGACGATGCGTCCCCGGCGCCGCAGGACCTCGACGTCCGTGTCAGCCGACATGGGCCTCCACCCCCTTCGTCGGCTCGTCCGACCAGTCGACGAGGATCGCCTGGACCGGGCAGGCGGCGGCGGCCTGCTCCACCCGCTCGCGTTGCGCCTCGTCGAAGCGAGGGGTGAACAGCAGCGCTTCGTTCCCGTGGAGGGAGAAGACGTCCGGGGCGAGGAAGACGCACTGCGCGAATCCCTGGCACCGGTTGAGATCGACGACAAGCCTCATCTGGAATCCGCTCCCTGGTCAGGCCACGGCCCCCCGGTGCGCCGGCGCTCCGCGCCGCAGGCTCCGCAACCGCTGCGCTCGGTCTACCCGATCCGATGGCATGCCTCCCCCTCAGAATCGGCTCCCTCCCAGCGGCCCGCAAACCGGGAGCGGGGCGCGGGGAAGGCCCCCGGTACCCCGCGGCGCGGGGCCGGCGAACTTCTCCCCGCCGGAGCGCAGTTCCCCCGGCGCCGGGGGAGTGCCGCGCGCGGCGAACGGACCTGCCCGGCCGCGCCGTCCGCCCGGCGGTGACGCAGACTGGGGCCGTGCCGCCCTCCCTCGTGCGTCCCACCACCGCCGTCCACGCGTCCTACGTCGCCGCGATGGAGGAGTTCCGGGCCGAGGGGCGCGGCGCCCGGGGCGAGCTCTCGGCGATCGGGAACGCGCTGCGCGAGTACGGCGACCGCTGGCGGGACCCGGCGGTCTTTGCCGAGCACGTGACGAAGGTCCGGGGCCCTACCCGCGACCCGGTCGACCTGTGCGTGACGTACTGGTACGTGGACGGCGACGCCTTCCTCGGCCGGCTCTCCGTCCGCCCGCAACTGACCCCGCCCTGGGGCGAACTGCTGGGCCACGTCGGCTACGACGTCCGGCCGTCCGCACGGCGCAGGGGGCACGCGACCGCGATGCTCCGTGCCGCCCTGCCGCTGGCCCGTCAACTCGGCCTCGATCCCGCCCTGGTCACGTGCGACGCAGGCAACGTGGCCTCGCGGAAGGTCATCGAGGCCAACGGCGGGATCCTCGACGGTGCCGGCGGGGGGAAGCTGCGCTTCCGGGTGTGACGGGGCAGCCGGCCGGTGCGGGCACGGGGCCCGCGGTGCCCGGGGCGCGGGGACGGTCGCGGGGCCCGTGGTGCACGGTGCGGATTCGTAAGCCCGGAACCCCCAGTAACCTGGAAGGTGACAAGCAGCCCCACTCGGGGCGACCAGACGTACGAGGGACTGAACGACACTGGGCAAGCGACAGCCCGAAGGCCCGCCGCCCGCACCCGCGGTGCAGCGCATCCGACTGCGCTACACCAAGCGCGGCCGCCTCCGGTTCACCAGCCACCGCGACTTCCAGCGCGCATTCGAGCGGGCGCTGCGGCGCGCCGAGGTGCCCATGGCGTACTCGGCCGGTTTCACCCCGCATCCCAAGGTGTCGTACGCGAACGCCGCACCCACCGGCGTCGGCAGCGAGGCCGAGTACCTGGAGATCGCGCTCGCCGAGGCCCGTGAGCCGGAGAAGCTGCGCCTGCTGCTGGACGAGTCGCTGCCCGGCGGTCTCGACGTCGTCGACGCCGTGGAGGCCCGCACCTCGGGTCTCGCCGAGCGCCTGGAGGCGTCGGTGTGGCAGCTGCGGCTGGACGGTGTGGAGCGGGCCGACGCCGAACGGGCGGTGGCCGCGTTCCTGGCCGCCGGGGCCGTCGAGGTCCAGCGGATGACGAAGAACGGTGTGCGCAGTTTCGACGCGCGCGGCGCCGTGACCCGGCTCGAAGTGGTGGACCCGCAGGTCGCCGCGGGCCATGGCGGCGACTTCGAACAGGGTGCCGATAGGCCTGGGCCAGCACCTTGTGCGATACTGCGGCTGGTTGTTCGGCATTTGACACCTGCCGTGCGACCCGACGACGTCCTGTCCGGCCTCCGTGCGGTGGCCGACCTCGCGCCGCCGGTCCCCGCTGCGGTGACCAGGCTGGCGCAGGGGCCGCTCGACGAGGAGACCGGCACGGTGACCGATCCGCTCGCGCCTGACCGCGATGCCGCGACGGTACCGGAAGGCTCAGCGTAGGACTGCCGTCGTTGTGCCGCCGAGGCGTTCGGGGTGACCCGGAACCGGCAGTACGCATCAGACGAGACTTTCGTCGGCCCGTCAGGGCGGTGCCGACGAGCGATACGACAGCTCCCGTGTGGCGCCCGCGCCCCCGGGCGGCGGCACCGCGAAGACGCGGGTCGCCGTGGACCGGATCAGGGCGCGGCGCCCGGGAGCGTGACGGGAGAAATGCCCGCATGCTCGAGAACAACGAGCCGAACGAGGCGCCCGAGAACGGCGCCCCCGAAACCGCCACCGGTGGCACCGGCGGCACCGACACGGAGGCGACGGCGGCTCCGCGCCGACGGCGCCGCGCGGCCTCACGGCCGGCGGGTCCGCCCGCCGGCGCCGTGAACGCCCCCGAGGCGGCCGACGCGCCCGCCGGTGCCCCGGCCATACCGGCCGAGGCATCCGCCGAGGCCGAGGCCGCACCCGCGCGCACCCGCCGCCGGGCCACCCGCAAGGCCGCCGCGCCGGAGAGCGCGCCCGCGGAGGCGGAGGCGGAGACGGCGGAAGCCGCGCCGGCTCCGGCCCGTCGTCGTGCCACGCGCAAGACGGCCGCACCGGCGCAGAGCGCCGAGACCCCCGAGACCCCGCAGGACACCGCGTCCCCGCAGGACACCGCGTCCCCGCAGACCGCGCCCGCGGAGCAGGCCGAGCCGTCCGCGGCGCCGCCCCGTGCGCGGCGCCGTGCGACCCGCAAGGTCGCCAGCCCCGAGCCGGTCGAGACCGCGGCGCCCGCCGAGGCCGCCGACACGCAGGCCAAGGAACTTCAGGCGGACCTGCCGCTGCACGCGGAGGCCCCGGCCGAGCAGGCCGAGCCGGCCGCCGCCCCGGCGCGCACCCGCCGTCGTGCGACCCGCAAGGTGGCCAGCCCCGAGCCGGCTGCCGTCGCCGAGTCGCCGGCCGCCCCCGTCGAGGCCGCTGCCGCCGCGGACGCTCCCGCGAAGGCACTGCAGGAGCCGGCCCGCAAGGCCGCGGCCGCCGAGCAGCCCAAGGCGCGCCGCAGCCGCAAGCGCGCCGCCCCGGCCGCGTCGTTCCTCGCGGCCGACGACGGCTCGCGCCGCCTCAAGCCGGGCGCGCTCGCGCCGCGTGAGGAGGAGGCGGAGGCCGTGGAGGCGCCCGCCCCCGAGGCCCCCGCCGCCGTGGCGCAGCCGCGCACCTACACCGCCAAGGCGATCCAGGACGGGACCGGCTGGGCCGTCGAGGTCGAGGACGCGTACGAGATCCGCGGCTACGGCGACACCGTCGAGGAAGCGCGTGCCAGGGCCGTCGAGGCCGTGGCGGAGGCCTTCGGCGTGCCCGTCGGCAGCGTGGTCGTCGAGGTCCGGGACGAGGTGCCCGGCAGCGGGCGGCACGAGGCCGTGAACCCCAGTGTCGAGGCCGCCGAGGCTGCCGAGGCCGCCGAGGCTGCCGAGCCCGTTGAGGAGGAGCCCGCGCCGTCGCGGGGCCGCCGCCGTGCGACCCGCCCGCCGATGGCGGTGTTCCAGGCGCCGGTGTTCCAGGCGCCCGGCACGGCGCCGGTGGAGCGGCCCCAGGCCGAGCGGCCCGTCGAGCACGAGGACGAGCAGGAGCCCGAGAGCGACGCCGCCGACGGGCACGACACCGACGAGTACCCGGCCGCCGAGAGCGCCGGCCGCCGTCGCCGCCGCCGTCGCCGGGGTGAGCCCGCCGAGGTGGCCGTGGCCGTGGCCGCGGACACGCACGCCGGCCACATCGCCGACGAGCACGACGCCGACGAGCAGGACCACGACGCCGACGAGCACGAGGCCGAGACCGACGAGCACGAGGCGGACGACGACCACGAGGGCGACCGCCCGTCCCGCCGTCGCCGCCGCGGTGGCCGTCGCCGCCGTCGCGGCGAGGCCGCCGACGGCGAGGAGACCGCCGCCGGCGAGGACGACGAGGAGGACGAGGGCGAGGAGGACGCCGAGGACCACGCGGGCGACAGCACGAGCAGCCGTCGCCGCCGCCGTCGCCGCCGTCGTGGCGGTGACGGGAGCGAGGAGACCCTGGGCGAGGACGCCCCCGAGCGCACGGTCGTCAAGATCCGTGAGCCCCGCAAGGCGGCCGAGCCGGCCGACGAGGTGCAGTCCATCAAGGGCTCCACGCGTCTGGAGGCCAAGAAGCAGCGCCGCCGGGAGGGCCGCGAGCAGGGCCGCCGCCGGGTGCCGATCATCACCGAGGCCGAGTTCCTGGCCCGCCGCGAGGCGGTCGAGCGGGTGATGGTCGTGCGCGAGAACGGCGACCGGACGCAGATCGGCGTGCTGGAGGACGGTGTCCTCGTCGAGCACTACGTCAACAAGGAGCAGGCCACCTCCTACGTCGGCAACGTCTACCTGGGCAAGGTCCAGAACGTCCTGCCGTCCATGGAGGCCGCGTTCGTCGACATCGGCAAGGGCCGCAACGCGGTGCTGTACGCCGGTGAGGTCAACTTCGAGGCGCTGGGCATGTCGGGCGGGCCGCGCCGTATCGAGGCGGCCCTGAAGTCGGGCCAGCCGGTCCTGGTGCAGGTCACCAAGGACCCGATCGGCCACAAGGGCGCCCGCCTGACCAGCCAGGTCTCGCTGCCCGGCCGCTACCTGGTCTACGTGCCCGAGGGCTCGATGACCGGCATCAGCCGCAAGCTGCCCGACACCGAGCGCGCCCGGCTGAAGCAGATCCTCAAGAAGATCGTCCCCGAGGACGCGGGCGTCATCGTGCGCACCGCCGCCGAGGGAGCGAGCGAGGACGAGCTGCGCCGCGACGTCGAGCGGCTCCAGGCGCAGTGGGAGGACATCCAGAAGCGGGCCAAGACCGGCAACGCGCCGTCGCTGCTGTACGGCGAGCCGGACATGACCGTCCGGGTCGTCCGCGACATCTTCAACGAGGACTTCAGCAAGGTCGTCGTCAGCGGTGACAACGCGTGGGAGACCATCCACGACTACGTCACCAACGTCGCGCCGGACCTGTCGGACCGGCTGGGCCGCTGGAGCTCCGAGGTCGACGTCTTCGCCACGTACCGGATCGACGAGCAGCTGCTGAAGGCGCTGGACCGCAAGGTCTGGCTGCCGAGCGGCGGTTCGCTGGTGATCGACCGGACCGAGGCGATGGTCGTCGTCGACGTCAACACCGGCAAGTTCACCGGTCAGGGCGGCAACCTCGAGGAGACGGTCACCAGGAACAACCTGGAGGCGGCCGAGGAGATCGTGCGCCAGCTGCGGCTGCGCGACCTGGGCGGCATCATCGTGATCGACTTCATCGACATGGTGCTGGAGTCCAACCGCGACCTGGTCATGCGCCGCCTGCTGGAGTGCCTGGGCCGGGACCGTACCAAGCACCAGGTGGCCGAGGTCACTTCGCTCGGCCTGGTGCAGATGACCCGCAAGCGGGTCGGCCAGGGCCTGCTGGAGTCGTTCTCCGAGACCTGCGTGCACTGCAACGGACGCGGTGTCATCGTCCACATGGACCAGGCCACGGCGGTCGGCGGTGGCGGCAAGCGCAAGCGCCGTCGTGGCGGCGGCGAGGAGCCGGGGGCCGCCGAGGCGGTCGGCGGCATCGCCGAGGTCGAGGCCGACGAGGTCGACGAGACCGAAGGGCTCCCCGAGTTGGAGCCGGCCGCGGTCGCCGAGGCCGAGCTGGTGCCCGCGGTCGGCGGGGCCGACGACGACGAGTGGTTCAGCAGCCCGGCGGAGGCCGAGGCGGCGGCCGGCCGGCGTTCCCGGCGGCGCGCGTCGCGGCGGGTCACCGCCCCGGTGAGCTCGCCCGACGCCACGGCGGAGGTCGTCACGGTCGTCCCGGTTGCGGCCCCCGCCACCGAGCCGCAGGCGGCGGAGGCCGCCGCGATCGCCGAGCAGGCTCCGGCGGCCGAGGAGGCCGTCGCGGAGGCGGCGCCCCCGGCCCGTACCCGGCGCCGGGCGACCCGCAAGGTCAGCGCGCCCAGCGCCCCGGCCGGCGAGGCCGAGACGGTGGTCGTCCCGGCCGCGGCGGAGCCGGCCGCCGAGCAGACCCCTGCCGAGGAGCCCGCGGCGGAGACCGCCGAGGTCGCGCCGCCCGCCCCGCGCCGTCGTGCCACGCGCAAGGTGTCGGCGCCCTCGGGCCCGTCCAGCGCCGAGGCCGAGGCCGCCGTCGTGGTCATCCCGGCCCCCGACGGGCAGCCTGCGGACACCGGCGCGGAAGCGGCGGAGGAGGCGGAGGCCGAGGCGGAGCCCAAGAAGCGGGCCCCGCGCAAGACCGCGGCCAAGAAGGCCCCGGCCAAGAAGGCCGCCGCGAAGAAGACGGCCGCGAAGAAGACCGCGGTGAAGAAGACGGCGGCGAAGAAGTCCGCCGCGAAGGCCACGGCCGAGGCGCCCACCGAGGCGTCCTGACCTCGGGTCACCGCACGCGGGCCGTCCCCCACCGGGGGGCGGCCCGCGGCGCGTCCCCCGCCATGCGCATCCCGGTTTGACCCCATCGGGGGCGCCCCGTAACCTTGACCTTCGGCGTTTTAGCGCCCATTCCTGAGCACCTCCCTCCCGGCTGCGGTCGGGAGAGGCCCCCCACGCTTTGCAGGGACGGCTGGCGTCAGGAGTGACGATCCGAGCGAGAGAGTGAGTTCCGCGTGTACGCAATCGTGCGCAGCGGTGGCCGCCAGCACAAGGTGGCCGTCGGCGACATCGTCGAGGTTGACAAGATTTCCACGGGCAAGGTGGGCGACGCGGTCGAGCTCTCGACCCTGCTCGTGGTCGATGGCGAAGCCGTCACCAGCGACCCGTGGGTGCTGGCCGGGATCAAGGTCCAGGCCGAGATCGTGGACCACCACAAGGGCGTCAAGATCGACATCCTGCGGTACAAGAACAAGACCGGCTACCGCCGTCGCCAGGGTCACCGCCAGCAGTACACGGCGCTGAAGATCACCGGCATCCCCGCCGCTGCGAAGTAAGGGACTGAAGAGAGATGGCACACAAGAAGGGCGCATCGTCCACCCGGAACGGTCGCGACTCCAATGCCCAGCGGCTCGGCGTCAAGCGCTTCGGCGGCCAGGTCGTGAACGCCGGTGAGATCATCATCCGCCAGCGCGGCACCCACTTCCACCCCGGCGCGGGCGTCGGCCGTGGCAAGGACGACACGCTGTTCGCCCTCGCCGCCGGTGCGGTCGAGTTCGGCACCAGCCGTGGTCGCAAGGTCGTGAACGTCGTCCCGGTCGCCTGAGCGATCGCAGACGTACGACGTCACCGAGGGCGGACGCTGCTTCCCGGTCGGGAAGCAGGTCCGCCCTCGGCGCGTTGCACCATCGGCACCAGTACGTAACAGCACGTTGAGAGGAAGACGGCATGACCACCTTCGTGGACCGCGTCGAGCTGCACGTCGCCGCGGGTAACGGGGGCCATGGCTGCGCCTCCGTGCACCGGGAGAAGTTCAAGCCGCTGGGCGGCCCAGACGGCGGCAACGGCGGGCGGGGCGGTGATGTGATGCTGGTCGTCGACCAGGCGGTCACCACGCTCATCGACTACCACCACAGCCCCCACCGCAAGGCGACCAACGGCAAGCCCGGCGAGGGCGGCAACCGCTCCGGCAAGGACGGCACGGACATGATCCTGCCGGTGCCGAACGGCACGGTCGTCCTGGACAAGCAGGGCAATGTGCTCGCCGACCTCGTCGGCCACGGCACCACCTTCGTCGCCGGCCAGGGCGGCCGCGGCGGCCTCGGCAACGCGGCGCTGGCCTCGGCCCGCCGCAAGGCGCCGGGCTTCGCGCTGCTGGGCGAGCCGGGCAAGGACCAGGACATCGTCCTGGAGCTCAAGACCGTCGCCGACGTGGCGCTGGTCGGCTACCCGAGCGCGGGCAAGTCCTCGCTCATCTCGGTCCTGTCGGCCGCCAAGCCGAAGATCGCCGACTACCCGTTCACCACGCTGGTGCCCAATCTGGGCGTGGTGACCGCCGGGTCCACCGTCTACACCATCGCGGACGTCCCCGGGCTGATCCCGGGTGCGAGCCAGGGCCGCGGGCTGGGGCTGGAGTTCCTGCGGCACGTCGAGCGCTGCAGCGTCCTCGTGCACGTCCTGGACACCGCCACGCTGGAGTCCGAGCGCGACCCGGTCTCCGACCTCGACACCATCGAGGAGGAGCTGAAGCAGTACGGCGGTCTGGGCGACCGGCCGCGGGTCGTGGTGCTCAACAAGGTGGACGTGCCCGACGGGCAGGAGCTGGCCGACATGGTCCGCCCCGAGCTGGAGTCCCGCGGCTACCAGGTCTTCGAGGTCTCCGCGGTCGCCCACAAGGGCCTGCGGGAGCTGTCGTACGCCCTCGCCGGCATTGTCGCGGAGGCGCGGGCCGCCAAGCCCGTCGAGGAGGCCACCCGTGTCGTCATCCGGCCCAAGGCCGTGGACGACGCCGGCTTCACGATCGTCGCCGAGGACGGTTTCTACCGCGTCGTCGGCGAGAAGCCCGAGCGCTGGGTGCGCCAGACCGACTTCTCCAACGACGAGGCCGTCGGCTACCTCGCCGACCGGCTCGCCCGCCTCGGGGTCGAGGAGCAGCTCGTCAAGGCCGGCGCCCGCGAAGGCGACGAGGTCGTCATCGGCGCCACCGAGGACGCGGTCGTCTTCGACTGGGAGCCGTCGATGGCCGCCGGCGCCGAGATGCTGGGCCGCCGCGGTGAGGACCACCGTTTCGACACACCGCGACCGGCCGCAACGCGTCGCAAGGACCGGGACGCGGAACACAGCGACCCGGACCGGGAGTTCGAGGGCTTCGACCCCTTCGGTTCCTGAGCCGCTCCGTCAATGCCGAGGGCCGGTCCCCCATCGTGGGGGACCGGCCCTCGGCGTTTGCGGAAGCGCGACCTTGTCGTCAGCTGTCAGCTCACGGAGGCCCGCAGGGGCGCGGTGTCGCCGTTCTGCGCCTGTGCCTGGGCTTCCTTGTCCAGCCGTGCCATGACGCGCTCGAAGTCGCGGGTCGACAGCAGCAGCTTGTAGATGATCGCCAGCTCGAACAGCAGCAGCAGGACGGCCGCGACGACCGTGGTGCCCACGATGAAGCCCGTGAGGGGGGCGATGATGAACACGGCCATCTGGAACTCGATGCCACTGACGAGGTGCGGCCGGACCCGGTGCCGGATCAGGAAGGAGCGGAAGGCCGCGTAGGGGCCGAAGCGGCTCTTGAAGCTCTGCTGGAGGTCGACGACCGGGGCGGCGGCCTCGGGCGCCGCGGTGGCCTCGGCACTCGCCGTGAGCGGCTCGGTGACGGCCGCCGGAACGGCGGCGGGGGCGGCCGCTCGGGAGGGGACGTTCTCCGCGCCCTCGGCCGCGGCGATCTCCTGCTCGCGCAGCAGGTCCTCCATGAACTTCAGACCGCCCTGGGTGTGCAGCTCCGCCTGGCGCCGCTCCAGCTTGGTGCGCATGCCGTGGCGGACCTTGAAGATCTGCAGGGCGTCCAGGTAGCGCAGCGCGTCGAGGAACACCACCGCGACGGCCAGCCACATGTAGACGACCTCACCGGTGCGGTGGAACTGGCCGCCCATGAGGGCGACGGCGCAGGCCAGCACGCGGATGCGGTCGAAGATGTAGTCGAGCCAGCCGCCGAACTCCGAGCCCCTGCCCGTGAGCCGCGCCAGCTTCCCGTCCATGCAGTCCAGGACGAAGCTGAAGTGGTACACGACCGCGCCCACCACGAGCCACTTCCAGTCGCCCATGGCGAAGCAGGCGGCGGCCCCGAGGCCGAGCACCAGCGCCGCCCAGGTGATCTGGTTCGGGGTGATCCGGGTCCGCATGGCCGTCCAGCGCACCAAGGGTGTCGCCACCGGGTCGACCAGGAATACGGTCCACCAGGCGTCCCGCTTTTTCTCGGTGAGGCGACGTACTTCCGCGAGGGGCGGTATTTCCATGAAAGAGGACCCTTTCGAGGCGAACTGGGCATCCAGGAATTCCGTGGTGCCCCGACCGGACGGCGGCCGATGCGGCTGCGTCGTCGCTGCCGCCGGCGGAGGGCCGGGCCCCCGGTTCCGGCGGATCAAAGGCTTCCGCCTGAAAACCATACAGCCTGCCGACAATGAGGATCTCTCCCGATCCCGGTGCAATGCGCTAACGCCGCGAGCGCCGTCCGGATCTCCCGATGTCAGCCCGCATGCGGGGCCGAGAACGCGTGACACAGGTCACAGTCCGTTTTGTCAGGAAGTGCGCATAAGGTGGGATGTTGCCGCAGGGCGGCGCACTATTCTATGGGGCTCAGTGGCCTGACGGCCCTCCCGTCACTCACTGTTCATGTGTCGGGCGTGAACTCGTCTCCGAGAGTTGGGATGTCGCGAGCTTCCCATGCGGGGACAGGCCGCGTCCCGGAGCGACGTTCCTGATGATGGAGGCTTGATGTCCCCGCGTGCCGACGCCGATCCATTGATCACCGTGATCGTGCCCGCGTACAACGCGGCGCAGACATTGGCGCGGACGCTCGACTCAATTGCGGGCCAGACGTTTCACGATGTCGAGGTCGTCGTGGTCGACGATGCCTCGACGGATTCCACTCGTGATGTGGCCGAGAGTTATTCGGACCGTGTTCCCGGATTCCGGCTGATTCGCCGCGAGGACAACAGCGGCGGCGTCGGCGCGCCCCGCAACGACGGTGTCCGGGCGGCTTGTGGCAAGTACGTCATGTTCCTCGACGCGGACGACCAACTGCCGGAGAAGGCCTGCGAGGTGCTGGTCGCCGTCGCGGAGCGGACCGGCTCGGACATCACCGCCGGGCGCGCCGAGCGGGTGAACCACGCCCGCGGCACCCGTACGACGTGGCAGCCCGATCTGTACACCGCGGATCGGTACGTGGCCGGCGTCCGCGAATGGCCGGAACTGCTGACCGACCCCATTGCCGCGGCCAAGCTCTTCCGGCGTGAATTCCTGGTCGGCCGTGACATCCGATTCCCTGAGGGACTCTTCTACGAGGACACGTTCTTCTCCGTGAAGGCCTACCATCTGGCCCGCGGTATATCGGTGCTGACCGAGCCCGTGTATCACTGGATCTGGGAGGACCGTCAAGGCGCCGGCGCCTCCATCACGAATCGCCGGAATGAGATCCGGAGCGTCAGCGACCGGATCGAGGTGCACCGGCGCGCCGATGCCTATCTGCGCGAGGCCGGCGCCCGGGATCTGAAAATCCACAAGGACGTCAAATTCCTCGGGCACGATGTCCGGCTGTACATGAAGGAATTGCGGCGGGCGGACGACGAGTACCGGGCCGGGTTCATCCGTCTGGTGTCCGGTTACCTTGCCGAGGTGGATGACGAGTCCTACCGCCGATGCACGCCGCTGGAGCGCGTCAGGGCCTTCTATCTGCGCCACGGAATGATCCCGGAGGCGCTGACGGTGGCGGATTTCGAGCAGCGCCGCGGGGTCGTGTCGACGGACCTCGTGATCGATGACGGCCGCGTGTACTGGTCGGCCGGACACCTGGACCTGCCGGACGCCCGTGCGTTCCTCGATGTCACCGAGCTGGGGCTCCAGGACGAGCCGTTCGAGAGCTCCCGCATGTTCAACCGTGCCCTCTCGGTGGAGGTGGTGGGCAAGGAACTCAGGATCTCCGGGGAGATCCTCAACCAGTTCGGGCGCATCGGCGCCGGTGACGGCCTGGAACTGGTCGTGCTGACACGGTCCAAGGAGCGGGGGCGCAAGGACGTCGCCGCGATCGGCGGGACGCGGGTGGACGCGGACGTCATCGGCTATGCCGCGACTGCCGGTCTGCGCAAACTGTTCGCCGGATTCCCGGCCGCGGACGCGGTGAACCTGCAGGTGCAGCTCCTGTGGAAGGGGCGCAGGCACATCACCGCCGTCTGCGTGCGCGGCATCGATCTGGCCCCGGTGAACGAGGCGTTGCGGGACAGGGCCCTGGAGGCCTACGAGACGGCCGGCGGGAATCTGGCCTTCCGCCGGTGCGCCGAGGGCGGTTCCCCGTCCGGGCCGGCCGGCTGGAAGGACCGCCTGTTCCGTCCGGGGCGACGTCGGGCGTGACCGCGGTGGTACGCCGCCCGCGGCGCACCGGGAGCACGGCCGCTGCCGGCTCCTGAACACGTCGGAACGGGCGAGGCCTCCGGGACACACCGTGTCCCGGAGGCCTCGTGCCCGGTCGTGCCCGGCGGTCTCAGCTCTCCCGCGCCAGCTGCTTCATCCGGTCGACGACCCGGCCCGCCGCCTGCCCGTCGTCCAGGTCGCAGAAGAGATCCTGGAACTTCTTGTACGCGCCCCGGTACTGCTCCGTGGTTCCCCGCAGGTCGCGCAGCGCCGCGATCAGCTCGTCCGAGGTCGCGATCAGCGGGCCGGGGGCCTCGTTCTCGAAGTCGAAGTAGAAGCCGCGCAGCTGATCCCGGTAGTGCTCCAGGTCGTACGTGAAGAAGAGCATGGGACGCCCGGTGTTCGCGTAGTCGAACATCAGCGACGAGTAGTCCGTGACCAGCACGTCCGAGGCGAGGAACAGCTCGGCGATCTCCGGGTACTCGGAGACGTCCCAGACCGTGCCCTCGCCGGCGCCCGGCACGGTGTCCACCACATTGGGGTGCCGGCGGATCATCAGGACGTACTCGTCGCCGAGCACCTCACGGAACCGGGCCAGGTCGATCCGCAGGTCCAGCTTGTAGCGTCCCGGTCCGTAGTACTGGTCGTCGCGCCAGGTCGGCGCGTACAGCACGATCTTCTTCCCCTCGGGGATGCCGAGGCGCTCCTTGACCTGCCGGGAGATCTCGTCGGCGTGCGGGGAGTAGAGCATGTCGTTGCGCGGGTAGCCGGCGGCCAGCATTTCGCCGCCGTAGGCGAAGGCACGCTTGAGGATCGGTGTGCTGAACCGGTTCGGTGACACCAGGAAGCTCCAGCTCAAGGACTCCTGAGCGACATTCTCCAGGTACCGGCCGTTCGCGAACTGGACGTCCTCGATGTCGTGGCCGATCTTCTTCAGCGGAGTCCCGTGCCACGCCTGGACGATGACCTGCCCCTCGCGCCGCTTGATCCAGTGCGGCAGGTGTGCGTTGGTGACGATGTAGCGGCAGCGCGCCATCGCCTCGAACCAGTCCCTGCTGTACATGCGCACGGCCTGCGCCCCGTCCGGCAGCGCCACCTGGCTGTCCCGGACGACCCACAGGTGCTCCAGCGCGTCGCCGCGGCGGACCAGTTCCTCGTAGACGGCTCGCGGCGAGTCGGAGAACTGCTTGCCGGTGTAGCTGTCGTAGAGCACCGCGTCCCGCAGGGGGGCGCGGCGTGCCTCGGCGTAGGTGGTGTTGCGGAGTCGTGCCTGCCAGTACGGGCCGCGCTCGTCGTCCTTGAGGGCGGACGACACGTCGAGGACGAGTTCGTCGTAGGCATGGGTGACGGCCGTGTAGCGGCGGCCGTCCCGTTCCGTCATCGCCGGGAGCCGTTCGACCAGTTCGGGGGTGACGACGACCGGCGTCAGCGCTTCGGCGGTCGCGGGGTCCTCGACCATCACGTTCCAGCGGCCCGAGCGGATCGGCAGCGTTCCGGCGAGCGAGGTGACGGAGGCAGGGGTCAGCCGGACCGTGAACCGGCCGTCGGCGGCGGTCCCGGCGAAGCGCTTCACCTCGTGGTGGGCCCGGTGCGTGAGCAGGACGGAGACCTCCCCGCTCAGGAAGGGGGAGGGGCCCTCCAGGACCAGCGTGCCGCCGTCCTCCCAGGACAGGGTGTCCACGGTGGGGTGCAGCAGACGGTCGCTCAGCAACAGGTGGCCCGTCGCGCCGCGGTGCAGGGCCAGCTCCCGCGCCAGTCCGTCGGAGGACGCCTGGATCGGGTGGAGACCGGTGGCCGACTCGTCGTCGGCGACGAGCTGGCGGGACTTCTGCTCGCCGGGGACGGTCACGCTCGCCCGCCAGGTCTCCGCGGGGACGCGCTTGTTCAGCGAGGGCAGCGCATTCCGGGTCCGGCCGCCGACGATGTCCGCGACGGGTATGCGCACGGTGAACGCGGTGCCGCCGTCGGTGTACGCGCCGGGCTCCAGCGCGTACTCCTTCTCCACCGGCGACTTGCTGTGCCTGATCTGCAGACGGGTGCCCTCGACGAAGCGGCCCGCGACCGTACCGCGCAGCACGAGCCGTCCATCGGTCACCTCGTGTGCGGTGACCCGTGCCGTGACCTTCTCGACCCGCAGGTGCAGCCGCTTGCGGACGAACCGGGGAACGATCCGCGTGTCGGCGTCGACGTAGCGGACGGGCGGATTGGCGCCGGAACCGAACGGTCCCGGCGCGAAACCGCCGCGGCGCAGCATCCCCTTGCCGAGGACGCCGATCCCGAGACGCCAGCTGCCCTCTTCCCAACGGCCGCCGGTCTTCAGCCGGTTGGCGTCCAGCGACACCTCGAAGCCCGACCAGTCGTAGGAGTAGCGGTTCTGGCGGGACGCCGCGGTCGCGCCGGGGCTGTAGACGGTGCGGGCGGGCAGGATCAGTCTGCGCTTGCTCTTGCTGTTGCTCAGGCTGATGACCTTGAACGACGTGAACCGCCGGAGCCCGCCGACGTTGTTGACGTAGGAGTGTCCGACGATCTTGATCTTCTCGCCGTCCCAGCCGACGCTCTCCACCTTGGTGCGCAGGGCGAGTTCCTGCTTGAGGCGGTAGACGTGGTCGGGCACGCCGACCGCCGCGTCCTTGAAGAACGGGTACTTCGCGTAGCGGCGGAAGCGCCGGGCCACCGGGATGGAGCCGCCGGTACCCCTCTTCTCGAAGGCCAGCACGTCCAGCAGTTCGTCCAGCTTGTTCTCACCGATGAGGTGCCACTTCAGCCGCATGATCGCCGGAAGCTGCTCCACGACCTTCGGATCGACGCGGCTGAGGAAGTCGGACGCGACCTGCATGAACAGCTCGCGGAACTCCTGGTCCGCCTGCGGCAGTACGTTGATGAAGATGCGGATGTCGCTGCCGATGGCCGACTTGTCGTACCACCGCTTGTAGGTGCGGTACTCCGGCCCCGACTGCGCGGCCAGGAACCGGCTCACCGAGTCCACGGCGGCGACACGGTCGCGCACGGCGTTCGGTTCGGTGCGGCGCTGGGTGATGGAGGGACCGGCCCCCGCCTCGCGCTGCCGCCAGTAGTAGATCGGCGTGCTGAGTATGTCCACCGAACGGGCGCGGAAGTGGGCGGGGATGGTCAGGGGGATGTCCTCGTAGAGCACACCCTCCGGAAACGCCATCTCGTGCTCGTCCCAGAAGTCCTTGCGGAAGACCTTGTTCGGGGCGAGCCGGTCGTAGATCAGCGACTCGTCCTTGGTTATGTGCGTCTTGAGGCGTGTGGTCGCCATGGGCCGTTTGTGCATCGGCGACTGGGAGGTGCCGGCGATCCGCAGCAGTTGCACATTGCCGGACAGCAGATCGGAGCCCGTCTCGTCGAGCGTGCGGACGCACAGGTCGTAGGCGTAGTCCGGGATGATGTCGTCGCTGTCGACGAATGTGAGGTAGTCCACACCGGGGGTGCAGTTCTTCACGCCGTTGTTCCGGGCATTGCCGAGGCCGCCGTTGGGCTGCTGGACCAGCCGGAAACGGGAGTCCTTGGCGGCGTAGGCACGGGCGATCCCGGCGCTGGAGTCGGTCGACCCGTCGTCCACCATGATCACTTCGAGCTCACGGAGCGTCTGGCCGGCGAGCGAGTCGAGGCACTCTTCGAGGTACGTCTCGACGTTGTAGATCGGCACGACCACCGAAAGCCGAGGGAGCATGGGGCGGGACAACCTTTCCGTGGCGGACGGGGAGGAACCAAGGCCCTGCTCCACGAGAACCGGACGCCTAAGGTTCACCTGAAGTTTATCGTACGGTCCACACCCCTTAGACTGGCGCGATGACCTGGATGGTAAGCGGTGGAGCCGGATATATCGGCTCACATGTAGTCAGGGCGATGGTCGCGGCAGGAGAGCGCGTCGTGGTCGTCGACGACCTGAGCACCGGTGACCCGCAGCGGCTGCCCGACGGCGTGCACCTGGAGAAGGGCTCCGTGCTCGACGCGGACCTGCTGGACCGGGTGCTGCGCGAGCACTCCGTCGACGGCATCGTGCACATCGCCGGGAAGAAGCAGGTCGCCGAGTCGGTCGAACGCCCGCTGTACTACTACCGGGAGAACGTCCAGGGGCTGCAGACGCTGCTGGAGGCCGCGGTGCGCGCGGGGGTGCGCAGCTTCCTGTTCTCCTCGTCGGCGGCCGTCTACGGGATGCCCGACGTGGACCTCGTGACGGAGGAGACCCCGTGCGCGCCGATGAGCCCGTACGGCGAGACCAAGCTCGCGGGCGAGTGGATGGTGTGCGCCGCGGGCGCCGCGAACGGCATCGCCACCGCCTGCCTGCGCTACTTCAACGTGGCGGGCGCCGCCACGCCGGAACTCGGCGACGCCGGGATCTTCAACCTCGTGCCGATGGTCTTCGAGCGGCTCTCCCAGGACAAGGCCCCGCTGATCTTCGGTGACGACTACGCGACCGCCGACGGGACGTGCGTCCGCGACTTCATCCACGTCGAGGACATCGCCTCCGCCCATGTGGCGGCCGCCCGCCGGCTCGCGGCGGACCCCTCCGCCGCCCTGGTGCTGAACATCGGCCGCGGCGAGGGCGTTTCGGTCGCCGAGATGGTCGGCATCATCGGCTCCGTCACCGGGCGGGCCGACGTGGCCCCGCAGACCGCCCCGCGCCGGCCGGGCGACCCCGCGCGGGTCGTGGCCGCCGCGACGCGGATCCAGCAGGAACTGGGCTGGACGGCCCGCCACGACGTGCGCGAGATGGTGACGTCCGCCTGGGCGGGATGGTGCCTGCGCCACCCGGAGCCGGCCCGGGACTGATCCCCGGCGGGGACGGGCGAGGCCCCCGGCGCGGCGACCGAGCCGCACCGGGGGCCTCGCCCGTCCCCGAGGCCGGTGCGTGCGCGTCCCCGCCCCGTCCGGTGGGTGAAAGGCAGGGGCGCCCGGTCCCGGCTCTGCCGTAGATTGCGAAGCCGGGAGAGGAAGGGACGCACGTGGCAGGCGCAAGGCAGGACGTGGTGGACGCCCGCAGGGTCGTGGTCAAGATCGGTTCGTCGTCGCTGACGACGGCCGCCGGGGGTCTGGACGCGGACCGCGTCGACGCCCTGGTGGACGTGGTCGCCAAGGCGCGCGGCACCGAGCGGGAGATCGTGCTGGTCTCCTCCGGCGCCATCGCCGCCGGGCTGGCGCCCCTGGGCCTGGACCGGCGCCCCCGGGACCTCGCCCGGCAGCAGGCCGCCGCCAGCGTCGGACAGGGCCTGCTGGTCGCCCGGTACACCGCCTCCTTCGCCCGGTACGGCGTCCGCGTCGGGCAGGTGCTGCTCACCTCCGACGACATGAGCCGCCGGGCCCACTACCGCAACGCGTACCGGACCCTGGACAAGCTGCTCGCCATGGGCGCCGTCCCCGTCGTCAACGAGAACGACACGGTGGCCACGGACGAGATCCGCTTCGGCGACAACGACCGCCTGGCGGCCCTCGTCGCCCATCTCGTCCGGGCCGACCTGCTGGTGCTGCTCTCCGACGTCGACGGCCTGTACGACGGCGACCCGAGCACCCCCGGCACCTCCCGCATCGCCGAGGTACGCGGCCCGCAGGACCTCGACGGGGTCTCCATCGGCAGCGCCGGCAAGGCCGGCGTCGGCACCGGTGGCATGGTGACCAAGGTCGAGGCCGCGCGGATCGCCGCCGGGGCCGGGATGCCCGTGGTGCTGACGTCCGCCTCGCAGGCCGCGGACGCGCTCGCCGGACGGCCGACCGGCACCCTCTTCCACCCCACCGGCAAGCGGTCCGCGGACCGCCTGCTGTGGCTGGCCCACGCCTCCGCCCCGCTGGGTGCGCTCATCCTCGACGACGGGGCCGTCCAGGCCGTCGTCAAGCGCCGGACCTCGCTGCTGCCGGCCGGTATCGCGGGCATCGAGGGCGACTTCTCGGCCGGCGACCCGGTCGAGCTGCGCGACACCACGGGACACGCCGTGGCGCGCGGACTGGTCAACTTCGACGCCCGCGAACTGCCCCGGCTGCTCGGCCGCTCCACCCGCGAACTGGCCCGCGAACTCGGTCCCGCGTACGAGCGGGAAGTCGTGCACCGGGACGACCTCGTACTCCTGAACCCGTAGCCCGCCCCCTTCGTGGTTACTTCGTGAAAACGGCCCCGCGGCCGCCCGCCGACTGCTCAACTTTGATGGCGGGGAAGGAATTCGACGGGGACGACGACAACGGCAACGACAGGGACGACAGGTGACGACAGGGAGGCCGCCGGTGAGACGAGTGCGCCCAGGGGCCTCGTCGTCCCGCGGGACGGCGGAGCGGACACTGGTGAGCGTGGCGGCCGACGAGAGCGCAGCGAGGACCCACGCGGCCCCGCAGCAGACCCCGTCGACCTCGAAGCCGCAGGAGCGCCCCGTGTCCCGGCTCTGGCACGTCACACTCAGCGTCTCCGGCCCCGAGGCCCCGCTGGCGGAGGTGCGGCGCGCCCTGGAGCAGCTGGCGCACGACCACCCCTTCCTGCTCACCAGCCGGTACGCGGCCGACCACGCCGAGATCCGGTACTGGGAGGAGGCGCGCGACCTGCACGACGCCGCCGCCATCGCCCTGCGGCTGTGGGGCGAGCACCGCGCCTCCGCGAAGCTGCCGCCCTGGGAGACGGTCGGCCTGGAGGTCATCGACCGCGACACGTACCACCAGCGCATCGCCGAGGGCTACGGGCCGCCGCCCGCCGCCCCCGTCGGAGTGCACCCGTACTGAGCGGTACTGAGCCGTACGGAACCGTCCGGGTCTCACCGGCTGGAAAGACACCCCCCAGGGCGGTGCCCACGCCGTACGCTGACGGCTATGAGCAGCCGCAGCCACAGCCACAGCAACGACGACCTCGCCGCCTCCCTGCCCTCGCCGTGGCCGGCGTCGCCGGTCCTGCAGGCCGCCTACCGGGCCCGGTCCGCCGCCGCCGACATCGCGCCGCTGCCGCGCGCGGCCAAGGACGACGCGCTGCTGGCGATCGCCGACGCCCTCCTGGTGCGCACCAAGGAGATCGTCGAGGCCAACGCGCTCGACGTGGAGCGGGCCCGCGCCGCCGGCACCGCCGAGGGCATCGTCGACCGGCTCACCCTGAGCCCCGAGCGCGTCCGCGCCATCTCCTCCGACGTGCGGGACGTCGCCGGGCTGCCCGACCCGGTGGGCGAGGTCGTCCGCGGTTCGACCCTGGCCAACGGGCTCGACCTGCGGCAGGTCCGGGTGCCGCTGGGCGTGGTCGGCATCATCTACGAGGCTCGTCCCAACGTCACCGTGGACGCCGCCGCCCTGTGCCTGAAATCCGGCAACGCGGTGCTGCTGCGCGGCTCGTCCTCGGCCTACCACTCCAACACCGCCCTGGTCACCGTCCTGCGCGACGCGATCGGCGGCGCCGGGCTGCCGGCCGACGCGATCCAGCTGGTGCCGGGCGAGAGCCGGGAGTCGGTGCGCGAGCTGATGCGCGCCCGCGGCCAGGTCGACGTGCTCATCCCGCGCGGCGGCGCCTCCCTGATCCGCTCGGTGGTCGAGGAGTCCACCGTCCCGGTCATCGAGACCGGCACGGGCAACTGCCACGTGTACGTGGACGCGCAGGCCGACCTCGACATGGCGGTGCGCATCCTGGTCAACTCCAAGGCGCAGCGTCCCAGCGTCTGCAACTCCGCGGAGACCCTGCTGGTGCACCAGGACATCGCGGGCGAGTTCCTGCCGCGCGCCCTGGACGCGCTGGCCGCGGCGGGCGTCACCGTGCACGCCGACGAGCGCGTCCGCGACATCGCGGAGAAGTCCGGCACGAAGGCGACCGTCGTCCCGGCCACCGTGGAGGACTGGGAGACCGAGTACCTGAGCCACGACATCGCCGCGGCCGTCGTGGACTCCCTGGACGCCGCGGTGGCGCACATCCGGCTGTGGTCCTCGGGGCACACCGAGGCGATCGTCACCGCTTCGCAGCCCGCCGCCCGCAGGTTCACCCAGTTGGTGGATTCCGCCGCGGTCGCCGTGAACGCCTCCACGCGCTTCACCGACGGGGGGCAGTTCGGCTTCGGCGCGGAGATCGGCATCTCCACGCAGAAGCTGCACGCCCGCGGCCCGATGGGCCTGCCGGAGCTGACCTCGACCAAGTACGTCATCACCGGCGACGGCCAGACCCGCGGCTGAGGGCCGGCGGGCGGGACACGGGCACTTCACGGCGTTCGGGGCGCACTTTCCCCGGCGGCCTGCCCAATCCGCGTCATCGGCCCTATTCTGGACGGGTGCCGGACGACCTGGGGGGCAAGCCGTTCCCGGACGGCGAGGACCACGGTGGCGCGGATGACGAATTCGCGTCCGTGGTGTTCGACGAGGCCTTCATACGTGCGGCAGCCTTCCACGAGCCCAGCGCCCACGAGCGCATGCTGGCCGCCGCCACGGCCCAGGCGGAGGCCGAGGCCTCCCGTGCCCGCCTTCTCGGTGTCCAGGACGGCTCCGCCCCGTACGACGAGCACGCGGACCGCACCGCGGAGGACGACGAGTACGACGAGCTCTACGCCCAGCGCCGCCCGTACCGCGGGCACGGCCGCTGGCACCGCATGGTGGCCTGGCTGCTGGCGGTCGTCATGGGCATCGGGGTCGTCGCACTGACGTTCGCCGCGGTCTACCGGGGAGCCGGCGGGGGCAGCCGCCAGCCGGCCGTCCCGCCCTCCCCGACGGGCCGGATCGGCGCGCCCTCGATGCCCCCCGTGGTGGTCAGCCCAACGCCCTGAGCGTCGAGAGAAGTTGTCGCGTACCAGGACGTTTTAAAGAGCCCGGACAGACCTACGCTTGTTGTATGACCGGGCCTGGTGACCCACCTGAGGGGATTCCCGAGGGCTCCCCGGGAAGCGGCGACGACGAGTACCGATCCGTCGTGTTCGACGAATCGTTCGTACGTGCTGCCCGGATCCAGGAGTACTCGGCCCGCGAGCGCCTGGACGGTTCGACCCGCGCGGTCCGCACCCGGCGCTTCTGGGCCCGGGGCGGCGCGACGCGCCAGGCGCTCGTCCTGGTGGCCCTGATCGCCGTCGCCTTCGGCACCGCCGTCTACCTCGGCATCCGCAATCCCTACGAGCAGGGGCCCGAGCCCGTCGCGGAGCCGCTGCGGATCACCCTGGTCCCGCTCGCCCCGGCCGGCGTGGTGCCACCCACGGACCGCACGCGCCCCTTCGACGGCCATGCGGCGGCCGGCTACCAGATCGGCAGCAAGGGATTCACCCTTCCGGCCCCCTTCGGCACCCCGCACTTCGGCGAGAGCCAGGTCACGCAGGCGCTGACGCTGGCCAAGGACTACCTCTGGGCCTCGGCCGTCGATCCCACCGCCTTGACCGGCGGCAACGTGAGCAAGGTCCGGGACCTGCTGGACCCCGGGCAGCGCGTGCAGTTCGACCGCAGCCTGTCCGCACCGGCCGACGACGGGCGGCACGCCGCCACGGGCTGGCTGGTGCGCCTGGACCCCGCCAGGATCGCCCTCGCCTCCGACCAGGTGCGGGTCGACGGGACGATGGCCGTCATGGAGACCGCCGACGACGCCCTGGAGGTCCTCACGGACCACACCATGGTCTACGCCGTGCGGGCGGCGGCCTCCGCAAGCGGCGAGCCGTCGCTGTTCACCGTGCGGCGCGCGCTGCGCCTGCGGTTCGACCGCCAGGACCTGCGCGACATGCACGTGCAAGTGCTCCAGGCCGACGTCGAGGCCGGGCCGCTGTCCTGCGGGTCGGAGCCCGCCAAGCGGTTCGAGCCGCTGCTGGCGGGGGAGAAGGCCTCCGCCCAGGCCGGCGTCGACCCGTACGACCACCGCCACCAGATCACCTCGGTGTGCGGCGTGCTGGCCCCCGGGTCGCTCGCCGGCCCCGGTGTCACTCCGCGGACGGGTCCGGCGGCGCGTCCTTCGGGGAGCTCTGCGGCCCCTGGGAGCCCTGCGCCGTCCCGGTGAACCGGTCCCGCAGCTTGCCGCCGATGTCGCCGGCGCCCGAACCGATGTCGTTCAGCAGCTTCATCAGCGGGTCCTTGCTGGTCTTCACCGTGTCGGCGTAGTGGTTCGCCGACTCCTTGAGCGAGTCGTACACCGAGGTGTCCTTGTCCTCGCTGCGCCGGGGGTAGTGGCCGTCCATGAGGCGCTGGTAGTCGCGGGTCGCGGCCCACTTCTTCAGCTCCGCTGCACGCACCGTGGTGAAGGGGTGGCTGCGCGGCAGCACGTTCAGGATCTTCAGCACGGAGTCGCGCAGGTCGCCGGAGCCCTCGTACTCCTCGGCCTGCTTCAAGAACGCGTCCACGTTCATCTCGTGCAGATGGTTGCCGCCGGCGATCTTCATCAGACCGCGCATCGACGCCTGGAGGTCCTGGCCGACCAGCAGGCCGGCGCGGTCCGCGGACAGCTCCGACTTGCGGAACCACTCGCGCAGGGCCGTGATGATCGCCATGATCGCGACATTGCCGAGCGGGATCCAGGCGATCCGCAGGGCCAGGCTGGTGAGGAAGAGCAGGATCGTGCGGTACACGGAGTGACCGGACAGCGCGTGGCCCACCTCGTGGCCCACGACGGCCCGCATCTCCTCCTCGTCCAGCAGTTCCACCAGGCCGGTGGTGACGACGATGATCGGCGCGTCGAGCCCGATGCACATCGCGTTCGGCTGGGGGTCCTGCGTGACGTACATGGCCGGGACGGTCTCCAGGTCCAGGATGGAGCAGGCGTCCCGCAGCATGTCGTTGAGGTGGGTGAACTGCTCGTCGCCGACCCGGACCGAGTCCGACAGGAACAGCAGCCGCAGCGAGCGCTCCGGGAGCAGCCCGCTGAGCGCCTTGAAGACGGTGTCGAAGCCGCTGAGCTTGCGCAGCGCCACCAGGGCCGAGCGGTCGGCCGGGTGCTCGTACGCCCGGGAGGAGATCCCCGGGAACCGCCGGCGGTTCCGCCCCGGCAGACGGTCGCCGTCGCCCTCCGTGCCGCCCCGCACGCCGTTCGGATCATTCGGACCGGACATGTCTCCCCGTTCCCCTGGTCGGCTGGCCATACACAGGAAGGACGCGCGGAGCCACCGCGAAGTTCCGTCCGCACCGCCCGTACCATGTCCCCCAAGTCCCCACGTCCGCCAAGAGTACGCACCGTCACCAAGGGAAACCGCGAATGACCTCTTACGCGACCGCAGCCGTCCTGACCACGCTCGCCGAGGGCGAGGGCGGCGGCAACCACGAGAGCCTGAGCCCCTACCTCACCGGTGGCGGCGCCCTGTTCGCGCTGCTGCTCCTGCTCTTCATCACCACCCGCTTCAACCGCGACCGCTGAGGCCGCAGAGGCGGATGCGGGTAGGGTCTGTCCGCATGAAGAAGCGAATCGGTGTGATGGGTGGGACGTTCGATCCCATCCACCACGGTCACCTCGTCGCGGCCAGCGAGGTGGCGCACCTCTTCGAGCTGGACGAGGTCGTCTTCGTGCCGACCGGTCAGCCCTGGCAGAAGAGCGACCAGAAGGTGTCGGCCGCCGAGGACCGCTACATCATGACGGTGATCGCCACCGCGTCGAACCCGCAGTTCTCGGTCAGCCGCAGCGACATCGAGCGCGGCGGCCGCACGTACACCATCGACACGCTTCGCGACCTGCGGTCCGACCATGCCGAGGCGGAGCTCTTCTTCATCACGGGTGCCGACGCGCTGGCGCAGATCTTCTCCTGGCGCGAGGCCGAGGAACTCTTCTCCCTGGCGCACTTCATCGGCGTCACCAGGCCCGGGCACGTGCTGTCCGACCCGGGCTTCCCCGCGGGGGGTGTCTCCCTGGTGGAGGTGCCCGCCCTCGCGATCTCCTCCACCGACTGCAGGCACCGGGTCGCCAAGGGGGAGCCCGTCTGGTACTTGGTGCCCGACGGTGTGGTGCGCTACATCGACAAACGCAGGCTCTACCGGTAATCGATCAGCGGCTCAGCGGCAACTGGAGGGGTCCCCAGTGAACGACTACCCCCGATGGCACTACGCCGAGGGAACACCCGAGCAGGAGGGACCGGACCCCTACCCCCAGGACCCTTACGCACAGCAGCAGGGTGACTACGGATACCAGCAGCAGGGCCAGGGCTACGACCCGTACGCCCAGGGGGCGGGCCGGCAGCCGCAACAGCCGCAGCAGTACCAGGACCAGGGCTACGGCCAGCAGCAGGACTACGGCTACGACCCGCAGCAGGCGCAGGCGCAGCAGACCCAGCAGTACCAGGGCTGGATCCCGCAGCAGCCGCAGTACCAGGAGCCGTACTACGAGCCGCAGCAGCAGCCCCAGCCCCAGCCCCAGCCCGAGCAGCCGCAGTACCAGCAGCAGCACACGCACCCGCAGCCTCTCTACCGCGACCCCGAGCGGCCCTCCCGGCCCGCGCCGGGCTCCGTCCAGGCTCCGGTGCAGGCTCCCGCGCAGCCCGGTCCTCCCGGTCCCACCGGGCCCGCGGCTCCCTCGGGCAACGGGGACTACGCCACCGGGCAGTTCTCCTTCGTCGACGAGGAGACCGAGGAGTCCGAAGAGGTCATCGACTGGCTGAAGTTCACCGAGTCCCGCACCGAGCGGCGCGAGGAGGCCAGGCGCCGCGGCCGCAACCGCGTCGTCGCCCTCGTCGTCGTGGTCGCGCTGGCCGCGGTCGGCGGCGTCGGCTACCTGTGGAAGGCCGGCAAGATCCCCGGACTGGGCGGTGACACGGCCGCAACGCAGCAGGCCGCCGGCGGCCAGAAGCGCGACGTGCTCGTGCTGCACCTGCGCCCGGTGGACGGCAACGAGACCTCCACCGCCCTGCTGGTCAGCAACTCGACCACGAAGAAGGGCACCACGGTGCTGCTGCCCAACTCGCTCGCCGTGAGCAGCGACGACGGGGGCAGCACCACGCTCGGCAAGTCGGTGGTCGACGGCGGTTCCGCCCCCACCCGCGAGGCCCTGGAGACCCTGCTCGGCACGAAGATCAGCGGCACCTGGCGGCTGGACACCCCGTACCTGGACAACCTTGTCGAATCCCTCGGCGGGATCATCGTCGACACCGACGCCACGGTGAAGGCCGACAAGAAGAAGGGCGGCAAGGTCCTCGTCAAGCCCGGCAAGCAGCAGGAGCTGGGCGGCCAGGCCGCCGTCGCGTACGCCGTCTACCGCGCGCCCGGCGAGGCGCAGGACAAGCAGCTGGCCCGGTTCGGCCAGGTGGTCCAGGGCGTGCTGAAGAAGATGTACAGCGACCCGGACCTGGCCACCAAGACCATCGAGGGGCTCAACCAGGTCATCGAGCCCCCGCTGACCGCCAAGGACCTCGGCACCAGCCTCGCGGCGCTGTCCGAGGAGGCCAAGACCGGCGCGTACCGGACCGACACCCTCCCGGTGCAGGCCGACGGCACCGTCAGCGAGAAGGACACCGACGGCGTCGTCAAGGATGTGCTCGGCGGCACGGTGACCAACACCTCGTCCGACGGCATCCCGCGGGTCGGCCTGAAGAACGGCTCGGGCGAGTCCGCCAACGCCGGCGAGGCCCAGGTGCAGATCGTCGGCGGCGGGTACACCTATGTGTCCGGCACCTCCACCGCCACCCAGGCGGCGTCCCAGGTGCTCTACGGCGCCGCGGAGCAGAAGGCGAACGCGCAGGAAGTGGCGAAGACCCTGGGGCTGCCGGCCAAGGCCGTCGCCAAGGGCACCGTCCCGCCGAACGCGGACATCCTGGTGGTGCTCGGCCAGGACTACACCCCGCCGCCCAAGCAGTGAGCCGCCCGGTCCCCGGCCGGATAACCGGTCGGGGACTGTCCGCGGTCCGTGAGACCCTTGGGGGTACGACGTCCCCGACCGGAAAGCCGCACCTGTGACCGCCACGGACCGCTCCATCGAGCTCATCCAGACCGCCGCCCAGGCGGCAGCCGACAAGCTCGCGCACGACATCATCGCCTACGACGTCAGCGACGTCCTCGCCATCACCGACGCGTTCCTGCTCGCCTCCGCGCCGAACGACCGCCAGGTGAAGGCCATCGTCGACGAGGTCGAGGAGCGGCTCGCCAAGGAGCTGGGCGCCAAGCCGGTGCGCCGCGAGGGTGAGCGCGAGGGCCGGTGGGTGCTGCTCGACTACGTGGACATCGTGGTGCACGTCCAGCACTCCGAGGAGCGTGTCTTCTACGCCCTGGAGCGGTTGTGGAAGGACTGCCCCGAGCTGGAGCTGCCCAAGGACGCCGTGGCGACCCGCGGCAAGGCCGAGGAGCACGCCCGCGCCATGTCGGTGGCGGACGAGGACGGGGAGCCGAGCTGAACGGGCACAGCCGCGGGCGCGGCCGGCGCATCGTCTTCTGGCGGCACGGCCAGACCGCCTGGAACCTGGAGGGCCGCTTCCAGGGCACCACGGACATTCCGCTGACCGCCACCGGCGTCGGGCAGGCCAGGCGCGCCGCCCGCCTGCTGGCCGCGCTCGAACCGGACCGGATCATCGCCTCGGACCTCCGGCGCGCCGCCGACACGGCCGCCGAGCTGGCGGCCGTGACGGGCCTGGACGTCACCTACGACCAGGGCCTGCGGGAGACCTACGCGGGCGTCTGGCAGGGCCTGACCCACGAGGAGATCACCGCACGCCACCCCGAGGAGTACGCGGCGTGGAAGCGCGGGGAGCCCGTGCGGCGCGGCGGCGGCGAACTGGAGACCGAGGTCGCCGACCGGGCCGCTCCCGTGGTGCTCGCGGCCGCCGACAAGCTGCCCGACGGCGGCATCCTCGTGGTGGTCAGCCACGGCGGCGCGATCCGCACGACGATAGGCCGGCTGCTCGGCCTCGACCCGCGCAGCTGGGAGGCGCTCGGCGGCCTGTCCAACACGTGCTGGTCGGTGCTGGGCGAGGGGGCCTGGGGCTGGCGTCTGCTGGAGCACAACGCGGGCACCCTGCCCGAGCCGGTGCTCGGCGACGACGACTGAACCGCCGCGGCGGGGCCACCGGGGCCGATTTCGGAAATCCGGCCCTGACCGGCTAAGCTTCTTCTCGTTCGCCAGGCGGAAAGCCTGAGGACAGCGGGGCTATAGCTCAGTTGGTAGAGCGCTTGCATGGCATGCAAGAGGTCCGGGGTTCGAATCCCCGTAGCTCCACAGCGACACAGCGGTCATGGAATCCCGTCCTCCCGTCAGGGAAGGCGGGATTTCTCGCGTTCCAGGACGAGCTCGGACAGCGGGCGCGCGTGCAGGGGGCAGCCGATCAGCGGGTCGGGCAGCTCCCGCAGCCGCGCCATCCGCACCCGGCTCTCCTCGTCGGCCGGGGTGTAGGCCACGAGCCGGTGCTCCGGCGCGGAGTCCACCGAGAGCGAGGTCGAGGCGAGCCGGACGACGCCCACCGACGCGTGCTGGATCACCTTGACCCGCGGCCCCGGCGGCGCCACGTCCCCGCTCGCCCACATCCGTGCGAACTCCGCGCTCGAGTCGGTCATCCGCCGGATGAACGTCTCCCAGACCGGCTCGCCCACATGCCGTCCGTAACCGCCGCGCAACTGCGCGACCATGCGCGGCAGTTCGGCGCCCCGGTCGAGGAAGGCCGAGCAGCACGCCGGGCCGGTGAAGAGCCGCCGCAGTACATTGCGGTCGGCGGGGGAGTCCAGCCGCACCGACGGAAAGACGTACCGGTAGGCGGCGTTGCAGGCCAGCACGTCGTAGCGGGTGTTGTAGACGACCGCGGCGAGCGGGTCCAGCGCGTCGATGATGCCCTGCACCTCCTCGCCCACCGACTCCTCCTCGGCGGCCTGCTCCCGGACGAAGGGCACTCCCGCCAGCCGGTACAGGTGCTCCCGCTCGGTGACGTCCAGCCGCAGCGTGCGCGCCACCGCGTCCAGGACCTGCACGCTCGCGTTGATCGGGCGGCCCTGCTCCAGCCACGTGTACCAGGTCACCCCGACCCCGGCGAGCTGCGCGACCTCCTCGCGCCGCAGCCCCGGTGTACGGCGGCGCAGGCCCGGCGGCATGCCCACGTCCTGCGGTGTGATCCGGGCGCGGCGGCTGCGCAGGAAGGCGGCGAGTTCGTTGCGGCGCGGAGCGGACACGGCGGACATGTGCCCCATCGTCCACCGGGTCGGGACGCGGTGCCAGGTGCTGTCGGTACCAGCATCCAGGGGCTCTCGGCACCGGTACGCGGGCGCCCGCAGGCTCGTGCCATGGCGAATCCCACAGTCTCGGCCCCACCGGTGCCCCGCGCCGGGTCAGGCGGCCGCGCCCCGTCCGGGCGGCTGCTCGGCACCGTGCTCACCGGCCAGTTCATGGCCCTGCTCGACGTTTTCATCGTCAACGTGGCCGCGCCCACGATCCGCACCGACCTGCACGCCTCGGGTGCCGCGCTCCAGCTCGTCGTGGCGGGCTACACCGTCTCCTACGCCGTCCTGCTCATCACCGGCGCCCGCATCGGCGACCTGTGGGGCCACCGCAGGACCTTCGTCGCCGGGCTCGGCCTCTTCACCGCGGCCTCCCTGGCCTGCGGACTCGCGCAGTCCGCCGGGGAGTTGACCGGCTTCCGGCTGGTCCAGGGGGCCGGGTCGGCCCTGATGATCCCCCAGGTGCTCAGCCTCATCCAGCGCAACTTCACCGGCGAGCGGCGGGTGCGGGCCCTCGGTGTCTACTCCGCGGTCCTGGCCACCGGCGCGGCGGCGGGGCAGTCCCTCGGTGGCGTCCTCGTCAGTGCCGATCTGTTCGGCACGGGCTGGCGCCCGGTGTTCCTGGTCAACGTGCCCATCGGGATCTGCCTGCTCGTTCTCGCGCCCCGGGTCATTCCGCGCGACCCCGGCGGGGCCGAGGAGCGCCGTCGCGGCCTGGACCTGCCCGGCCTGGTGACCCTGGGCGCCGCCGTGACCCTCTTCACCGTCCCGCTCGTCCTCGGCCAGGAGGAGGGCTGGCCGTTGTGGGGCTGGATCTGCCTCGGCCTCAGCGTCGTGCTGCTCACCGTCTTCGCCGTCCTGGAGGCCCGCCTGACCCGCCGCGGCGGGGCGCCGCTGGTCTCCGCGCGGGTCCTGCGCGCACCCGGCATGCCCCGCTCCGTGGCCGTGATCGCCGTCGCGATGGCGCTGAACGCCGGCTTCCTGTTCTCCATCGCGCTGCACCTGCAGAGCGGTCTCGGCCTCAGCGCCCTGCGCACCGGGCTGACCTTCACCGCCGCGGCCGTCGCCTTCGGCGGCGTCGGTCTCAACTGGCGGCGCCTCCCGGCGCGCATCCACGGTCTGCTCGCCCCGCTCGGACTGCTGGTGGCGGCCGTCTCGTTCGCGGCCATGGGACTGCTGCTGCGCGACGGGGAACAGCACCAGCTGCCCTTCCTCGCCGTTCAGTTCGGGATCGGCCTGGGCCTCGGCGCGTCCTTCAGCCCCACGCTGACGCTTGCCCTCGGCAGGGTCGCGCCGCAGGACGCCGCGGACGCCAGCGGGCTGCTGGCCACCGTCACGCAGCTCGGCCAGCTGATCGGCGTCGCCACCCTGGGCACGCTCTTCCTCAACCGCCTGGCCTCCTCCGGCTCTTCCGCGCACGCCATCGCCCTCACCTCCTGGGCGCTCGCCCTCACGGCCGTCCTCGGTGTCCTGGCGGGGCTGCTCAGGGGGCGTGCGGGGCGGGTGTGAGGGACGGTGTGCCGCTCGCGCCGCGGGACCGGGCCCGCTGCCGCCGTACGGCCACCGCCGCGACGCACAGGAAGGCGGCGCCCACCGCCGGGTAGACCGCCGACAGGGCCATCTGCCCGGCGGACTGGTGGAGTTCGGGCCGGGCGACGCCGTCGCCGTGCGGGATGAGCCACAGCCCGTACGAGCAGAAGACGAGCCCCGCCGCGACGGCCGCGGTCCGGGAGACCCGGCTCAGCAGCACGACGAGCGGCACCGCCCACACCCAGTGGTGGGACCAGGAGACGGGACTGACCAGGAGCGCGGTGACCGCGCAGGAGACGACCGCCCAGGCCCGGGCGCCCGAGACGAGCGCGGCCACGGCGACCGCGAGCCCGGCGCACGCCACGAGTCCGGCGGTCACGAGCCACCACGTCCCCGGGTCGCCGGTGTGCAGGGCCCGCGCGAGCATCCCCCGCAGGGACTGGTTGGCGGTGTCCTCGCCGTGCCCGGCCCGGTCCGCGGAGAAGATCACGCCGGTCCAGAAGCGCCGGGAGTCGTGCGGCAGGACCACCGCGGACAGGCCGGCCGTCGCGGCGAGGACGCCCGCGGCGACGCAGGCGTGCCGCAGATGCTCGTTCCACCGCTCCCGGCGCCGCCAGGCCAGCACGAGCCCGCCGGCGGCGAGCAGAACCACGAAGAGCGCGGGGGTGAGCTTGATGCCCGCGGCAATGCCGATCCCGACGCCCGCCGCCCGCGAACCCTTCCGCAGGGTCAGGTCCCACAGCACCAGCACGGCCAGCAGCAGGTTGATCTGCCCGTACCGCAGCGTCGTCCACACCGGTTCCGACCAGACCGCGACCGCCGCCACGGCGAGGGCCGCCGCGGCCGGGGGCAGCCGGCGCGGCAGGCCGGCCAGCCGCAGCGACAGCGAGCCGAGCGCCACGAGCAGCCCGAGGTTGAGCGCGGTGACCGCGATCCGTGTCGCCCCGGCCGGCAGGACGGTGAGGGCGGTGAAGAGGAGGGCGGCGAAGGGCGGGTAGGTGTTCGGCAGCTGTGCGTGGGTGACACGCATCGCGTACAGGTCGCCGCCCTGCCGCACCGTCCATCCCTCGGCCCGGTAGACCGTGAGGTCGATCATGGAGACATGGGCGGCGCGCTGCGCCAGGCAGAACGCCGCGAAGGAGACCAGGCACACCGCGGCCGCCACGACCGTGGGGCGGCGGAGGCGGCGGTCACGTTCCGCCGTGGCGTCGGCGAGGCGCTGCGTGGCGGTCACGGGGGCCGTCTCCAGTCCTGGGGGTCGGGGGTCAGCCGACAGTACCGGAATGGATTTGGCGAACCGCCCCCACGGCCGTGTAATGTATGCCGAGTCGCCGGGGGGACCCGGAGGAACGGCAACGCGGGGCTATAGCTCAGTTGGTAGAGCGCTTGCATGGCATGCAAGAGGTCCGGGGTTCGAATCCCCGTAGCTCCACTTCACGTGAAGGGCCCGGTACCTCAGGTACCGGGCCCTTTCGCGTGACCGGACCGACCCGACCCGGCCCGGCGGCCGCCACCGCCGGGCCGGGCGGACGCTCAGCGGCGTCCGCCCTCCTCCATCCGCAGCGCCAGCGCGGGGCAGCGGGCCACGGCGCGCTGGGCGGCGGCGTCCAGGTGCGGCGGAACGGGGGTCCCGGCGATGTCGGGGTAGCCGTCGCGGTCCAGCCGGACGATCTCCGGCAGGACGCCGGCGCACAGCCCGTGCCCCTTGCACAGCGTCCAGTCGACCACCAAGCGCTTGTTGCTGGCGGCCGCGGGCGCGCCGCCGCCGGCGGGGCCGCCGAGCAGCGGCGACGGCTCGGACTTCAGCAGGGGGAGCACACCGACCGTGGGGCGGCCGCAGCCGCCGCCGAGCACATGGGCCGCGAGGTCGTCGGTGAACGCGTTGATGGTGGACATCACAAAGCGCATGGAGCCGTCGGGGTGCTTGCAGACCCCGCGTCCCTTGACCGCCACCGCGGTCTGCCGCAGCTGCTCCAGCGCGGCCTGTCCGCCGCCGTTGAGCACGTCCTGCAGCAGCCCGGCCATCCGCGGCAGGCCGAGGCGGCACGGACCGCACTGGCCCGCGGTCTCGGCGGCCAGCCACTGCGCGACCCGCAGCGACTCGCCGAGCGGGCACAGGCCCGGGTCCAGCGGCAGCAGCGCGCCCGCGCCGAGCGTCGCTTTGTGGGCCTCCAGGGACTCGCGGGCGATCGTCACCATCGAGGCGATGTTGGGGTCGATCCAGTTGCCGTGGTAGCCGCCCACGAGTACGCCCTGACCGGGATTGCCGCCGCACATCTGCAGGATGTACGACATGGGCACACCGGTCGGGGTCTCCACGACCGTCTGCCGCGGCACCGAGCCCGACACGGTGAGCATGGCGGTGCCGGGCTCCCCGGGCGCTCCCGCGGAGCCGAAGCGGATGGCCCCCATGCGGGCGCCGACGGCGAGTTGGGTGAAGGTCTCGGTGTTGGAGAAGAGCGTCGGCATCCCGCCGATGCCCGACTCGCTCGCGCTGACCTTCTTGCCGGGCGGCAGCGGCAGTCCGCCGTTGGCGGCCGAGATGATGCCCGAGGACTCGCCGGACACGAAGCGCTCCGGCATGCGCACGATGCGGGCGCGCAACTGGCGGCCCCGCTTGGTGCCGAGGCCGCGTTCGGCCAGGGCGTCGCGCACGGACTGCTCGTTGCTGTCGCGGGTGACGCTGATCACCAGTTCGCGCGCGCCCAGGATCTCGGCGCACATCAGGGCGCCGTCCAGCATCAGATGGGGTGCCCGGCGCAGGATCACCGCGTCCTTGCGGCAGGCGGGCTCGCCCTCGCAGCCGTTGACCACGACCGCGGTGGGGCTGCCGCGACGACGCGCGGCCTCTCCCACGGCCTTGAGCTTCTTGTAGAACGGGAAACCGGCGCCGCCGCGGCCGCGCAGGCCCATCAGCTCGGAGAGGTCCAGGAGTTCGCCCTCGGTGAGGGTGGGCATGGAACCGTGCACATTAAGGTGGGTGACCCGGTCCAGCCGTTCCACCTCGTCGAACCCCGCGGTTATTCGGGGCAGCCCGACGGTACGCACGTCGGGCAGCACATCACCCGCCCCCTGACGAAGGGCGGGTGAGCGGTCCGGCATGGCGGGCAGGTTCATCGCTGTCCTTCATAAGGTCCGGGCGTCGACTGCTGCCAGGAGATCGGCTGGAGCCGTTCGGCTCCCAGCGGATCGGTCTCCTGGACGCCGCCGGGCACTTCGGTCCCCCAAGGAGGGGTGCCGTCCCAGGCGCCGGGCTGGGGCTGTTGCGGATACGGCTGCTGGAACTGCTGGGGCTGCTGAGAATACGGCGCCTGCGGGTCCGCGGGAACCTGCGGCAGCTGTGCGGTGGCCGCCGCGGGGTCCATGCCGAGGAGGCTGCCGGGGGCCGGGGGAGGCGTGGGCGCGTACTGGCCGGTGGTCGGGAAGCCGGGCAGCGGCGGCAGCGGGTCGGTGTACGCGCTGGCCAGGGCCGGGCCGCCCTCCTCGCGGACGGCGCGTCGGCGGCTGCCGGAACCGCCGCCGCGCGCGAGGTTGCGGAAGGAGGCGGAGCGTTCGCGGGTCTCGGGGAAGACGGACTCGCCGCGCAGCTTGCGCAGCCGGACCACCAGGCCGATGGCGACGCCGACCAGGCAGACCATGTAGGCGATGATCACCCACGGCTTGGCGGCCCGGCCGGACTCCAGTCCGTGGATGAGGGCGGCGCACCACGAGGCGTACGCCATGCCGTGCAGGATGCGCCAGCGCACAGGGTGGCGTTTGGCGGCGAAGATGCTGCGCATCGCGCCCGTGGCGGCGGCCAGGATCATCAGGTAGGCGGCCAGCACGCCCAGCGATATGAGGCCGTCGCGGCCGGTGACCCCGAGGGGGAGGAAGGCGCCGGCGGTGGTGACGCGGACCTCGACGACCTTCGTCGTCACATGCAGGATCAGGAAGCCGATGGCGGCAACGCCCAGGCCGCGGTGGATGCCCTGGGTGACCAGCCGCTCGCGCGGGCCGAGGAAGACGGTGTCGGTGGACACCAGGCCCCAGATGACGGTGCAGCTGAGCGAGACGAGGGTGAGGACACCGGCGCCGAAGTCCAGGAAGGCACGCAGGGCCGGGCCGGCGGTGAAGGCCAGGACGAGCAGAGCGGCTGCTGTTCCGGCGGTCGCCCAGACACGCGGCGACCGTGCGGTGCGGAGAGCCCCGGACAGTGTGGCGCTCGCCGGGAGCGGGGGGTTCCGGCGACTGTCGGAGGACTGACGGTTGGTGCGCATGCGCAGACGCTAACCCGTACGGGTACCCACTTCGATCGTCTTTCGACAACCCCGGATGCGGATCATTACGAACTGCTAACGTCGGTTTGTTCGGGCGCCGTTCGGTGAAGATGGCGTGCCGTCCGGCATCCGGTTCTTCGCCATTTCTCCCCATTTGGCGCCGGCCGTGTTCTGTCTCCGGATCAATATGTCCGCATTCCGGATCGCGATGCCTCCCCAATTGCCCTTTCGTGAAGCTTCCTTGGGTCCTTCTTGGTGAACACATGTCCCTGACATGAGCGGTTCACCGCAAGAGTGGCCTGGCGGTTCACGTGCGTGGCCGGTCCTGGCACGCCGACGTACGTCAGAACTTCACACAGCAGGGGGTTACATGAGCTCCACCCGCTCCAGAAAGCGGGCCGGCCTGGCCCTGGTGGCGGCGCTGCCGCTGGTCGCCGGTGCGCTGGCGATGGGCATACCCACGGCCCAGGCCGACGCCTCGCACGGGCGCCACACCCTCGCAGGCAGCAAGCCGGCCTGGGCGACTGCCACGTCCGACAAGGGCGCCACCTCCGACGCGAACAAGGTCACCCTCCGGGTGTACCTGGCCGGCCGTGACGCCCAGGGCCTCGCCGCCTACGCCCAGGCGGTCTCCGACCCGGCGTCCGCCTCGTACGGCTCGTTCCTCTCCGCCGCGCAGGCCAAGTCCCGCTTCGGCGCGACCCAGCAGCAGGTCGCCGACACCACCGCGTGGCTGGAGTCCTCCGGCCTGCAGGTCACCGGCGCCAACGACCACTACCTGACGGTCACCGGCGACGTCTCCGCCGCCGAGAAGGCCTTCGGCACCCAGCTGCACAACTTCGCCAAGGGCTCGAAGACCTACCGTGCCCCGGTCGGCACCGCCTCCGTCCCCGCCTCCCTGAGCGGCACGGTCCTCACGGTCACCGGCCTGGACAACTCCCCGCGGCGCGCCCAGCACCAGGACACGCTCCCGCCGCCCGGAGCCGTCTTCAAGAACTCCGGCCCCTTCTCCACGTACTTCGGGTCGAACACCGACAAGAAGCTGCCGGTCGCCTACGGCACGCACGCCCCGTACGCCGTCAAGGGCTACACGGGCCGGCAGCTGCGCTCCGCGTACGGAGCGGGCTCGTACACCGGCAAGGGCGTCACCGTCGCCATCACCGACGCGTTCGCCTCGCCGACGATCGCCGCCGACGCCAAGAAGTACGCGGCGCGCAACGGCGACGCGGACTACAAGCGCGGCCAGTTCACCCAGGTACTGCCGGCCGACTACCGCTTCACCGGCGCGGACGAGTGCGACGCGTCCGGCTGGTACGGCGAGGAGACCCTGGACGTCGAGGCGGTGCACGCCCTCGCCCCGGCGGCCGACATCACCTACGTCGGCGCCTCCTCCTGCACGGACGACGACCTGCTCGACGCGCTCAACAAGATCGTCGACCACCGGCTCGCCGACATCGTCTCCAACTCCTGGGGCGACCTGGAGAGCAACGAGACCCCCGACATCGCCGCGGCGTACGACCAGATCTTCCAGCTGGGCGCGGTCGAGGGCATCGGCTTCTACTTCTCCTCCGGCGACGCCGGCGACAACGTCGCGAACCCCAACGGAAACGGCACCAAGCAGGTCGACACCCCGTCGAACTCCCCCTGGGTCACCTCCGTCGGCGGCACCGCGCTCGCCGTCGGCAAGGGCGACACGTACCAGTGGGAGACCGGCTGGGGCACGCTGAAGGCCTCCCTCTCCGCGGACGGCTCCGCCTGGACGGCCTTCCCCGGCGCCTACACCTCCGGCGCGGGCGGCGGCACCAGCAAGCTGTACGCGCAGCCCTTCTACCAGCGCGGCGTCGTTCCCAACGCGCTCGCCCTGGCCAACGGCGGCACGGTCAAGCAGCGCGTCGAGCCGGACATCTCGGCCGTCGCCGACCCGAACACCGGATTCCTGGTCGGCCAGACCCAGGCGTTCCCCGACGGGTCCTTCCAGTACAGCGAGTACCGGATCGGCGGCACCTCGCTCGCCGCCCCGGTGATCGCGGGCGTCCAGGCGCTGGCGCAGCAGGCGCGGCACGGTGTGCCGATCGGCTTCGCCAACCCGCTGATCTACGACCGCTACGGCACCGGGGCGTACCACGACGTCACCGACCACCCGCTGGGCCGCGGCCAGGACCTCGCGGTGGTCCGCGTGGACTTCGCCAACGGCTTCGACGCCTCGGACGGTCTGCTCACCTCGCTCCGCAGCCTCGGCAAGGACAGCTCGCTGTCCGCGGTCACCGGCTACGACGACGTGACCGGCGTCGGCACCCCCGCGCGCGGCTACGTCGACTCGTACAAGCCGGGCCACCGCCGCTGAGCACGGCAGGAAACGGCACGTAAGGGCCCGCACCGGGGGGAACCTCGGTGCGGGCCTTTGCGGCTCTGCGGTAACCTGACCCCATGCGTGCCGTACGCCTTCTGCTTAGCAAGCCGCACTGACCAGGATCGATGTCAGTGCGGCGCCCCTCCTGTGCGAGGGGCTTTTTCGTTTCCGCAGTGCCGCGGTTCCCGCAGGCAGATCCCCGTACGGCGGCCGGGCCGCAGGCCGTCATGACAGCGATGGAGTACGAAGGACGATGAGCGAGACCACCCCCGCCGCAGAGGCGGCCGCGCCCCACCGCTACACGGCCGTGCTGGCCGCCGACATCGAGGGCCGCTGGCAGGACTTCTGGGACGAGCACCAGACCTTCGCCGCCCCGAACCCCTCCGGTGACCTGGCCGGGGACGGCGAGCTGGCAAGGCCCAAGAAGTTCATCATGGACATGTTCCCGTACCCCTCGGGCGCGGGACTGCACGTCGGCCACCCCCTGGGCTACATCGCCACCGACGTCTTCGCCCGCTTCCAGCGGATGACCGGCCACAACGTGCTGCACACCCTGGGCTTCGACGCCTTCGGCCTGCCCGCGGAGCAGCACGCCGTGCAGACCGGCGAGCACCCCCGGGTCACCACCGAGGCGGCCATGAACAACATGAAGTCCCAGCTGCGCCGGCTGGGCCTGGGCCACGACAAGCGCCGGTCGTTCGCCACGATCGACCCGGACTACTACAAGTGGACCCAGTGGATCTTCCTGCAGATCTTCAACTCCTGGTACGACCCCCAGGCCGACCGCGCCCGCCCCATCGACGAGCTGGTCGAGCAGTTCGAGAAGGGCGAGCGCGCCACACCCGACGGCCGCGCCTGGGCGGAGCTGACGCCCGCCGAGCGCGACACCGTCCTGGGTGAGTACCGCCTGGCCTACGCCTCGGAGTCCCCGGTCAACTGGTGCCCCGGCCTGGGCACCGTGCTGGCCAACGAGGAGGTCACCGCCGACGGCCGCTCCGAGCGCGGGAACTTCCCCGTCTTCAAGGCCAAGCTGCGCCAGTGGATGATGCGCATCACCTCCTACGCGGACCGCCTGCTGTCCGACCTGGACGCGCTGGACTGGCCCGAGGCGATCAAGCTGCAGCAGCGCAACTGGATCGGCCGCTCCGAGGGCGCCAAGGTCGACTTCGCGGTCGACGGCCACGCCGGCACCCCGGTCACCGTCTTCACCACCCGGCCGGACACCCTGTTCGGCGCCACCTACATGGTGCTGGCCCCCGAGCACCCGCTGGTCGACACCGTGGTGCCGGCCGCCTGGCCGGAGGGCACCAAAGACGCCTGGACCGGCGGCGCGGCCACCCCGGCCGAGGCCGTCGCCGAGTACCGCAGGCAGGCCCAGGCCAAGTCGGACGTCGAGCGGCAGACCGAGGGCAAGAACAAGACCGGCGTCTTCAGCGGCGCCTACGCCGTCAACCCGCTGACCGGCGCCCGCATCCCCGTCTTCGTCGCCGACTACGTCCTGATGGGCTACGGCACCGGCGCGATCATGGCCGTCCCCGGCCAGGACGAGCGCGACTGGGAGTTCGCCACCGTCTTCGACCTGCCGATCGTCCGCACCGTGCGGCCGCCCGAGGGCTGGGAGGGCGAGGCGTACACCGGCCAGGGCCCGGCGATCAACTCCGCCAACGACGAGATCGACCTGAACGGCCTGGAGGTCGCCGACGCCAAGCGCAAGGTCATCGCGTACCTGGAGCAGCGCGGCATCGGCGAGGGCACCATCAACTACCGCCTGCGCGACTGGCTGTTCAGCCGCCAGCGGTACTGGGGCGAGCCCTTCCCGATCGTCTACGACGAGGACGGCGTCGCCCACGCCCTGCCCGAGTCGATGCTGCCGCTGGAGCTGCCGGAGGTCGAGGACTACTCGCCGCGCACCTTCGAGCCGGACGACGCGGACACCGAGCCCGAGACCCCGCTGTCCCGCAACGCGGAGTGGGTCCACGTCGACCTGGACCTGGGCGACGGCCGCGGCGTGCGCCCGTACCGCCGCGAGACCAACACCATGCCCAACTGGGCCGGTTCCTGCTGGTACGAGCTGCGCTACCTGGATCCGCACAACGACCGCGCGCTGGTCGACCCCGAGATCGAGCAGTACTGGATGGGCCCGCGCGAGGGGCAGCCGCACGGCGGCGTCGACCTGTACGTCGGCGGCGCCGAGCACGCGGTGCTGCACCTGCTGTACGCGCGCTTCTGGTCCAAGGTGCTGTTCGACCTGGGCCACGTGTCGTCCGTGGAGCCGTTCCACAAGCTGTTCAACCAGGGCATGATCCAGGCCTACGTCTACCGCGACAGCCGGGGCTTCCCCGTTCCGGCGGCCGAGGTCGAGGAGCGTGACGGCGGCTACTGGTACGGCGGCGAGCAGGTCAAGCGCGAGCTGGGCAAGATGGGCAAGTCCCTGAAGAACGCCGTCACCCCGGACGAGATCGCCGCCGAGTACGGCGCCGACACCCTGCGCCTGTACGAGATGGCGATGGGCCCGCTGGACGTCTCCCGCCCCTGGGACACCCGCGCCGTCGTCGGCCAGTACCGGCTGCTGCAGCGCCTGTGGCGCAACGTCGTCGACGAGGCGACCGGCGAGGTGACGGTCACGGACGCCGAGCCCGACGAGGACACCCTGCGCGCCCTGCACAAGGCGATCGACGGCGTCCGGCAGGACCTGGAAGGCCTGCGCTTCAACACCGCGATCGCCAAGATCACGGAGCTGAACAACCACCTGACCAAGGCGGGCGGCGCCCTGCCGCGCTCCGTGGCCGAGCCCCTGGTGCTGCTGATCGCCCCGCTGGCCCCGCACATCGCGGAGGAGCTGTGGCGGCGGCTGGGACACCAGGGGTCCCTGGCGCACGAGGACCTGCCGGTGGCCGACCCCGCGTACGTGGTGGACGAGACCGTCACCTGCGTCGTCCAGATCAAGGGCAAGATCAAGGCCCGCCTGGAGGTCCCGCCGGCGATCTCCGACGCCGACCTGGAGGCCCAGGCCCTGGCCGACCCCGCGGTCGTCGCGGCGCTGGACGGCGCGGCCGTGCGCAAGGTGATCGTCCGGGCGCCGAAGCTGGTCAACATCGTCACGGGCTGAGGCGGCGGGCCGGATCGGCGGTTCGCTCGCGGGGTCGCCGGCCCCGCGGCTGCCGCGCTGCGGATCTCAGGGGCGGATGAGGGTTTCCCCGGAACCCTCGTCCGCCCCCGGCCGTTTACGGTGGGCATACAGCCGATCGAGCAGATCGAGCAGATCGAGCCGATCGGGCCGACCGGGCAAAGGAGCCGCCGTGGATGTCGCCGTCGCCCTGATCATGCTGCTCTTCGCCTCCTTTGTCGTGCTCGGCCTCGTGGCCACGGTCAGGACCGCCCGGGCGGTCCGGCGCGGCGTGGAGCGTACGAGCATCGAGGCCCGGCGCGTCGTGGAGGACACCGGTCTCAAGGCCCGGCGCTACACCCAGCCCGGCCCCGCGGGAAAGCTCGCCGAACTGCGGCTGGCGCTGCGCACCTCGGTCACCAGCACCGAGACGGCCCTGGAGGCCCGCGCCGCCGACGACACCGGGCTCAGCGAGGCCGTCGCGCTCTTCCGGCGGCTGCGCGGACACGCCACGGAACTCGACGCCGAACTCAAGCTCCTGGAACGCGAGCCCGACCGCGCCCGCATCGCCGCGCGCCTGGGCGACCTGGAGGAGCGCACCCGCCGCATCACCCACTCCGCCGACTCGCTGCGCTGGGCGGCCCAGGACCGGGCCCGGCGCTTCGCCGACGACGACCTCGCTGCGCTGGGCCGCGACATCGACCTGGAGGCGGGCGCTCTGCGGCACTGGGCGCCCGCGAGCCTGCCCGAGGGGGGCCCGGGGGCGTCCGCGTCCGCGGAGCGTCCGCCGAAGGCGCTGTGAGCGTGGTCGGGGCGTGCGGGCCGGGCCGGTGTGCCCGGTTCACGTGTACCGGGAGCCCCACTCGTGTTCACCTCAGCGGGGCCGTACTGTTGCCGGGCCTTCGGCGCGGGTAACCTCCCGCACATGTCGTCCCATGTCGCCATCGTCACCGATTCCACGGCCTACCTGCCGCAGGAGGCCCTGACCCGGCACCGGATCACCGTGGTCCCGCTGGCGGTGGTCATCGGCGACGAAGCGCTGGAAGAGGGTACCGAGGTCTCCGCCCCCGCGGTCGCCCGAGCCCTGCTGCGCCGCAAGCCCGTCACCACGTCCCGGCCCAGCCCCGAGGAGTTCGCCGCCGCCTATCGCGCGGCGGCGGAGGCCGGGGCCACCGAGATCGTCTCCCTGCACCTGTCCGCCGAGTTCTCCGGGACGTACGACGCCGCACGGCTGGCGGCGGGGAGCGCGCCGGTGCCGGTGCGGGTGGTGGACACCGCGATGGTCGCCATGGCCCTCGGCTTCCCCGTGCTCAGCGCGGCCGAGGCAGCGGAGGCGGGCGGCAGCGGCGACGAGATCGTCGCCGCGGCGGAGAAGCGCGCGTCGGACACGTCCGCGTACTTCTACGTCGACACCCTGGACTACCTGCGGCGCGGCGGCCGCATCGGGGCCGCCCAGGCACTGCTGGGCTCGGCGCTCGCGGTGAAGCCGCTGCTGCAGCTCGACGAGGGCCGGATCCAGCTGATGGAGAAGGTGCGGACGGCGTCCAAGGCGCTGCTGCGCCTGGAGGAGATCGTGGTCGAACGCGCCGGCTCCCGGCCCGTCGACATCGCCGTGCACCATCTCGCCGCCGCCGACCGCGCCTCCGGCCTCGCGGACCGCCTGCGCAGCCGGGTCCCCGAACTGCGCACCCTCGTCCTCAGCGAGGTCGGCGCGGTGATTGGCGCCCACACGGGGCCCGGGCTGCTGGGGGCGGTGGTCTCACCCCTGTGAGGTGGGGCGGGGGACAGGCGGCTCCCGGCTCCGCGGGGTGTGGGTGCGCAACCCCTGCGGGTGACGGAGTTATCCACAACGGCGGGGTTGTCCACAGGAATTGAGCAAGATCATCTCGTCGGCCGGGCGGGGCCTACCGTCGCGGACATGGGACCGATCACCGCAACCAGCCGCCGTCACCGGCACCTTCACACCACCTCCGTCCGCGACCGCGCCGCGGCACTCTTCGACCCGCCGCCCGTTCGCCCGCCCGCCGTGCTGAACGGGCCGGTGTCGCGCGGTGGTTCCGCCGGCGCCGGCGCGGGCGCCGATGTGGATGTCGATGTGGGCGCGGACGGGGGCGGGGAGTCACGGGTGCCCGATGCCGTTCGGGGAGGCGCCGCGCCGCCGCGCGGGGCAGCCGCCCGGCACGGACCGCGGAGCGGGTTGGAGCCGCCGGGGCCCGCGGGTCGGCGCGGTACGGCCTGGCGGCCCGCCCTGACCGAGCGCCTGCCCACGTGGTTCGCGCTGCGGTGCGGGATGGAGCCGAGGACTGCGCTCGCGCTCGCCGTCGTGCTGGTCCTCGCGCTCGGTTTCGCGGCGCACCACTTCTGGACGGGGAGGCCGCGCACCGTCGCGGTGCCCCCGGCCGTCTCCACGCTCCCCCCGGCTGTGCCCGCCCCCGCGTCCGCGAACTCGCGCACACCGCGCCCGGAGCCGGGCCCGCAGGCGGTCCTGGTCGTCGATGTGGCCGGCAAGGTACGGCGCCCGGGCCTGCGGCGGCTGCCGACCGGGGCACGGGTCGCCGACGCGCTGCGGGCCGCCGGGGGAGCGCTGCCCGGAGCCGACACCAGCGCCCTGAATCTCGCCCGCAGGCTGGCCGACGGCGAGCAGATCGTCGTCGGCCGGGCCGCCGCGCCCGGCATGGCCGCCCTCGCGGCACCGGGCGCCGCGCCCGCCACGCCTGCCGCCGTGAGCCTGAACGGTGCCACCGCCGATCAGCTGGACACCCTCCCCGGCGTCGGCCCGGTCCTGGCACGGCACATCCTCGAATACCGCGCGCAGCACGGCGGTTTCACCTCCGTCGACCAGCTCCGGGACGTCACCGGCATCGGCGACCGCCGCTTCGCCGACCTCAAACCGCTGGTGACGCCGTGAGCACCCGCCGCCCCGCGGTGCACGCGGAAGCGGCCTCGCCCCGGGGCGCGTCCCACCCACGTCAAGAGGGGCCCGCGGACCTGCGGTTGGTACTGCCGGCCCTGGCCGCGTGGCTCGCCGCGGGCGTCGCACTCGTCGCCCCCGGGGCAGCGGTGGCCGGGCTCTGTGCCGCCGGGGCCCTCGTGGGGGTGGGCCTGCTCCTGGTGCCCCGGCTCCTGCGGCGGAGCCTGCCGGTGACCGTCCTCACGGCGGTGGCGGCCGCGCTGCTCTGCGCCAGCGCCTCCGCCGCGGTGGCGGCCCTGCACGCCGCCGACCTCCACCGGGGCCCACTGCCGGGCCTCGCCGCCCAACATGCACACGCCCGCGTCGAGATCACCCTCACCGCGGACCCCCGCACGATCCGGCCCCATGTGCGCGGCGCGGCCCGGGCGCCCGCCGCCGCGCTGCTCGAAGCCGAGGCGGTGCGTGTCACCGCGCGCGGCACGACGACCGCCGTGCGCACGCCCATGCTGCTCGTGGCCCGGCAACCGATCGCCCCCTGGCTGACCTTGCTCCCCTCGACGCGGCTCGTCGTCGAAGGCCGGCTGGCCCCGCCGGCCCACCCGGGCGACCGTGTCGCGGCGGTGCTGTCCGTGCGCGGCCCGCCGCGCGCCGTCGGGCAGCCGTCGGCCGTGCAGCGCTTCGCCGGCGGACTGCGCGCGGGCCTGCGCACGGCCTCCGAGCATCTGGCACCGGACGCCCGTGCCCTGCTGCCCGGTCTCGTGGTGGGAGACACCACGCGCATCGGCCCTGAGCTCCACGACGCCTTCGAGGCGACCGACCTGACCCATCTCACCGCCGTCAGCGGGTCGAACCTCTCCCTCGTCCTGGTCCTGCTCATCGGGCCACCCGGCATCGCGCTGCGCGCCGAACGCCGGGGCCTGGCCCCGCGACTGGCGCTCCCGCTGCACACCACCGCCGTGCTCGGCGGCCTGCTCACCCTCGCGTTCGTCGTGGTGTGCCGTCCCGACCCCAGCGTGCTGCGCGCGGCGGCCTGCGGCCTGATCACCCTGCTGGCCATCGGCACCGGGCGCCGCCGCTCACTCCTGCCGGCCCTGTGCGCGGCCGTCCTGCTGCTGTTGCTCCACGACCCCTGGCTGGCCCGCTCGTACGGCTTCGCCCTCTCCGTGCTGGCCACCGGAGCCCTGCTGACCCTCGCCCCGCGGTGGAGCCAGGCCCTGTGCCGCCGACGGGTCCCGCCCCGCCTCGCCGAGGTCCTCGCCGCGTCCGCCGCCGCCCAGGCCGTCTGCGCCCCGCTGGTCGCGGTGCTCGCCGCCCACGTCAGCCTCGTCGCGGTTCCGTGCAACCTGCTGGCCGAACTCGCCGTCGGTCCCGCCACCGTGCTCGGTTTCGCCGCGCTCGCCACCGCGCCGCTGCTCATGCCCGCCGCCAAGGCCCTCGCCTGGCTCGCCGGTCTGCCCACCGGATGGATCGCCGCCGTCGCCCGGCACGGCGCCGCCCTCCCCGGCGCCACCGTGGACTGGCCGGGCACATGGACGGGCGCCTTGCTGCTCGCGGCGGTGGTGGCGACCGTCGTCGCCGCGGGCCGCCGTCTGCTGCGCCGGCCCTGGCTGTGCGCGGCGGCGGTGCTGCTGGTCGCGCTGACCGTCGTCCGGCCCGTCCCGCTGCCCCGGGCCGTGACGGGGTGGCCGCCGCCCGACTGGCGCATGGTCGCGTGCGACGTCGGTCAGGGTGACGCCCTGGTGCTCTCGGCGGGCGGGCAGGGCACCGCGGTGGTCGTCGACACCGGACCCGAACCCCGGCTGGTCGACCGCTGCCTGCGGTCGCTGCGCATCCGGGCCGTCCCGCTCCTCGTCCTGACGCACTTCCACGCGGACCACGTCGACGGCCTCCCCGGCGTCCTGCGCGGACGGGCCGTCGGCGCCATCGAGACGACCACCCTGGACCAACCCGCCGACCAGGCGGCCTTCGTCCGCGCCCGGGCGGCCGCTGCCCACGTACCCGTGATCCGTGCCGTCGCGGGCGAGCACCGCCGCCTCGGCCCGCTCGACTGGCGCGTCCTGTGGCCTCCGGCCGCGCCCACCGCCCTCCCCGTCGGCGACGACGCCAATCCGAACGACGCCAGCGTGACCCTCCTTGTGCGCATCGCCGGGCTTACTGTGCTCCTCCTCGGCGACCTCGAACCCGAAGCCCAGCGGGCACTGCTGACCGCCGTGCCCGACCTGGGCCGCATCGACGTGCTGAAAGTCGCCCACCACGGCTCGGCCTACCAGGACCCCGCCCTGCTCGCGCGGCTCCGCCCCCGGCTCGCCCTCATCAGCTGCGGCAGGGACAACCCCTACGGCCACCCCTCACCGCGCACGATCAGTGCCCTTCGCGCCCAGGGCACCACCGTGCTGCGTACCGACACCGACGGCCCCCTCGCCGTCCTCGGCGACACCGCCCGTCTCCGCGCCGTCCCCATGGGGCATTCCCCGTGACGCCGGGCCGCGCTGGCCTCGGCAGCGCCAACAGCCCTGCCCAAGCGGTGCAGTCGGGACCTTGCGCCCGGGCACCCGGCCCGGATCGGGCGCCGGACGGTGATGCGCGGCGCTCTCAGCGCCCGTCGAGGCCCAGTTCCTCCTCCGGTACGGAGATCACCCAGCGAGTGCTCTGCCGCGGCCGGAGATAGAACCACCAGTAGGCGAGGGAGGCCACCACGATCACACCGGTGATCACCAGATCCTGCGCGGTCTGCTGCGCCAGGACGTAGGCCAGCACCGCCACCAGCAGCACCGGCACCGCCGGCCACAGCGGCATGCGCCACGCCGACCGCTGCTTGTGGCTGCCCCTGCGCGACCCGAGCGCCGCGAGCGCGACCACGATGTACATCGCGGCGACCGCGACACCCGTCACCCCGCTCAGGGTGTCCACGGGCACGAAGCACAGCACGGCCCCCGGCACACCCACGGCCAGCGTGGCGATCCACGGCGCCCCGAAGCGCTTGCTGAGCGTCCCGAACGCCTTGTTGACCGCCGTCGGCCAGGCGCGGTCGCGCGCCGAGGCGTACAGCACACGGGAGTTCTGGATCACCATCACGATGCCCGCGTTGATGATCGCCAGCGCGATGCACAGGCTGATGAAGGTGCCTACCGCCGAGTTGCTCCAGCCCCGTACCAGGGCCGACAGGTCGCCCGCCGTCAGGGAGTTCATGTCGGGGGCGCCCAGCGTGATGGCGATCGTCGGGACGATGACCACCAGCGCGCCGATGCCGAGCGTCCACAGCACGGTGCGTGAGACGGTGCGGCGCGGGTTCTCCATCTCCTCCGACAGGTACACGGCCGTGCTGAACCCCTGGAGCACGAACAGCGCGATCGCCAGGCCCGCGACGATCGTCCCGGCCGTGACCGCGGTGCTCAGCCCGTGCGCGCCCTGGGTCACCGGGTGGACCAGCACCGAGGCGGGCCGGGCGCTGTGCGAGAAGCCCAGGAACGCCACCATGCCCGCCGCCACCACTTCCAGCACGAGGAAGATGCCGGTGATCCAGGCATTGGCCCGCAGGTCCAGCAGGCCCATCACAGTCGCCAGCAGCATGACCGCCGCTCCCGCGACCTTGGGGTCGATCTGCGCGAGCGGCGCCAGGTACTCACCGGTCCCCAGCGCGATGATCGGCGGCACGATCATGACCACGATCAGGGACAGCACGAACACGATCCATCCGGCCAGCCGGCCGATCAGCGTGCCGACCATCGCGTACTCGCCGCCCGCACTGGGGATCAGCGTGCCGAGCTCGGAGTAGCAGAAGGCCACCGCGACGCAGAGCACGGCCGCGATCACGATGGTCAGCGCGGTCCCCGTCCCCAGGTCCGCGAAGAGCGGCGGCACGATGACGAACAACGACGACGCGGGCGTCAGGCACGAGAGCGTCAGCAGCGTTCCGCCGACGACGCCGATCGACCGCTTCAGCGCCGCGGGCGCCTCGATGGGCGGGGCCAGGGGCGAGTGCGGGGCCGCCGGCGGGTGAAGCGTGTCGGTCATGCGCGCATCCGATCAGGTCGGGCTGAAGGGGGCTGCAGCCTCCGGCCGAGGAACCGAGGAACCGAGGAAACACAGAACGGAATGTCGATTTCCGTTCCGAGGATGAAACCCCGGCCGTTAAGCCCCCGTCAAGAGTCTCCGGACAACGAAATCCGTAGCGCGAACCCCTTGTGTGCAACGCAAAACCACTGCGATGTGGGTGTTTGGATGCGTTAATCGGCACTGGAAGTGCCAAGTCGTCACGCCCCGCCTTCCGTTGGCCCACACCGCGCTCGGCCTCATGGCACCACTGCCGTCGCCGTGATCTCCACCAACTGCCCCGCGTAACCGAGGCAGGCGACGCCGACCAGCGTGGAGGTGTGCGGTCCTTCGGCGAGGCCGCCGGCGCGGACGACGTCCCAGACGCGGCCGAGGTCGCCGGGCTCGTGGGCGACCACGTACACCGTGGTGGCGACGACGTGGGGGAGCGCGCTGCCCACCGCGCGCAGCGCCTCCTCGAGGTTCCTCAGGACCTGGTGCGTCTGCGCGACGGGATCACCAGGACCGACGAGACGGCCCTCCGCGTCGAGCGGCACGGAGCCGGCCATGAAGGCGAGACGGGCGCCGGCCTCGACGACCGCGGCGTGGGCGTAGTCGGGCGGCGGGAAGAGGGACGGGACGGTCGTGCGATCTGCCATCCCCGCAGCCTGCGGGGCCCACCGGGGCCGTGTCACACGGTTTTCGGCGCGCGCCAGGCCGCGAGGACGCCGTCCACCTCCACCGCGATCCGCTGCCGGGCCTCCCAGCGGGGGACGCCGGAGGCCAGCAGGGCGTCGTAGGCGGTGTCCCCGTGGCGTACGGACGCCCGGACGGCAGCGGTGACGGCGCCCTCGTCCAGCGCCCGCCCCGCGGCGGTGCGGCCCACACGGCCGCTGCCCCGCACAGCGGCATGCGCGGCGATGGCAGCGGCACGCGCCGGCGGGCAGGACGGGAACAGCCGCAGCACCTCCGCCGTGAGGACGTCCGTGACACGGACGTCCTCGGCCTCGCGGCGCCGCGCGTCGCGGGCCCGGCGGGCGGCCCGCGCCGCGGCGTCCGCGAGGCACTGCCGCTCGGCCAGCGCCAGGGCGTCGGCGTCGACGAACAGCCCTTGCCGCTCCCAGCGGTTGCGGCGCCGGTTGAGCCGGATGACGACCGCCGAGACCGGGGCGGCCGCCCGGGCCCGCCGGGTCAGCGCCGTGTCACCGCGGGGGAGGAAGACCAGGTGGCCGAGATCGGCGCACGGCAGGCACAGCGGCCGGCCCGCCTCCAGGACGTGGAACGGCACCGGCCCCTGCCGGCACGCCGAACACCGGCGCCGTCTGAGGGGTTTGACGACCAGGATCTCGATGGTGCCGCCGCGTCGCGCCGTGTCCACCGCACCAGTGTGCGCAGCCGGGGCCGGTCCGAGAAGTGCAACCGCCGTGTCACGGGATGTCCATGGGTGCGTATCGGCAGGCATGAGGGCCCGGCTGACGTGGCAGGTTGACCCCATGACCATCATCGGCTGGATCGTGCTCGGCCTGCTGGCAGGCGCAATTGCGAAGATACTGCTGCCCGGCAGGGACCCGGGCGGCCTGATAGGAACCACGCTCATTGGGATCGCGGGCGCCGTCGTCGGCGGCTGGATCTCGGCGAAGTTCCTGCACCACCCCATCACCAAGGACTTCTACGACCTGCCCACCTGGGGGGCCGCGATCGGCGGCGCCCTGGTGCTGCTGATCGTCTACCGCATCCTGTTCGGCGACTCCCGCGCCCGCTGAGCGGGAGCCGCCGCGCACCGCTTGGGGGACTAGTCCTCTTCCTCTTCCTCCTCCAGCCAGCCCTCGAACTCCTCCGCCAGCGCGTTGAGCGCGGCGGGATCGAGTTCGCCGTCCTCGTCGTCGACGACGACGAGCCACTGGGCGTCCTCGGCGTCGTCCTCACCTGCGAGGGCGTCGCGGACGATCTGGGGTCGGGCGGGAAGGTCGAAGCGCTCGGAGGCTTCGTCTGCGGCGTCCTCCGCGGAGTCGCGGTCGGGCAGCACGAGAACATGTCTGACGTCATTCACCGGGACATTGTGTCGGACCCGCGTGGGATGCTGGACGGCGATGCCCAGGAACAGTACGACAGACAGTCCGCTCGCCCCCGTCACGGTCGCGGTGGGGCAGGAGGACCTGCTTCTCGACCGCGCGGTGCGGGAGGTCGTGCTCGCCGCGCGGGCGGCCGACGCCGACACCGATGTGCGCGATCTCACGCCCGACGCGCTGCAGCCGGGCACCCTCGCGGAGTTGACCAGCCCGTCGCTGTTCGCGGAGCGCAAGGTCGTGGTCGTCCGCAACGCGCAGGACCTGTCGGCGGACAGCATCAAGGACGTGAAGGCCTACATGGGGGCCCCCGTCGAGGAGATCACCCTCGTGCTGCTGCACGCGGGCGGGGCCAAGGGCAAAGGCCTGCTGGACGCCGCCCGCAAGGCGGGGGCGCGCGAGGTGGCGTGCCCGAAGATGACCAAGCCGGCCGACCGGCTGGCCTTCGTGCGCGGCGAGTTCCGCACGCTCGGCCGGTCGGCTACCCCGGAGGCCTGCCAGGCACTCGTGGACGCCCTGGGCAGCGATCTGCGCGAGCTGGCGAGCGCCTGCTCCCAGCTCGCCGCCGACGTGGAGGGCGCCATCGACGTGGCCGTCGTCGCCCGCTACTACACCGGCCGCGCGGAGGCCACCGGCTTCGAGGTCGCGGACCTGGCGGTCACCGGACGCACGGCGGAGGCCCTGGAACGGCTGCGCTGGGCCATCGCGGTCGGTCAGCCGCTGCCCGGCATCACCTTCGCGCTGGCGTCCGGCGTACGGGCCATCGGCAAGCTCGCCTCCGCGCCGCGCGGCGCCCGCCCGGCGGATCTCGCCCGGGAGCTCGGCATGCCGCCGTGGAAGATCGACCGGGTGCGCCAGCAGATGCGCGGCTGGTCCGGTGACGGGGTCTCCGCGGCGCTGCGCGCGGTCGCCGAGGCCGACGCCGCGGTCAAGGGCGGCGGCGCCGACCCGGCCTACGCCCTGGAGAAGGCCGTCGTCTCCATCGCACGCGCCTCCCGCACCCGCTGATCCGCCCACCGCGCCTCCCCCTCACGCCGAAGGGCCCCGTACCGGGGAGGTACGGGGCCCTTCGTGGACCGCACCCGCGTGGCGAACGCAGGCCGCGTGCGGCCGGAAAACCATGGGTGCCGGTGGTGGAGCGGGTGAGAGGGACCGCTGTGCCCGTCACCGGCGGGGTGCTGCTGGGTGCTGCTGTCTACCGCTGGGTACTGCTGACGAGAAAGGCTCAGGCCTGGAGCGCGGCGACCTTGACGGCCAGCGCGGACTTCTTGTTGGCGGCCTGGTTCTTGTGGATGACGCCCTTGCTCACGGCCTTGTCGAGCTTCTTGCCGGCGAGACGCGCGGCCTCGGCGGCCTTCTCGACGTCACCGGCGGCCACGGCCTCACGGGTGCGGCGGATGGCGGTCTTGAGCTCGGACTTGACGGCCTTGTTGCGCAGGCGCGCCTTCTCGTTGGTCTTGTTGCGCTTGATCTGGGACTTGATGTTCGCCACGAAAGAGCCTTCTCAGGTGTGATCTGATGGGGTTCACGCCTCGGGTAGAGGGCACGAAGCGCGACTGCCCAGGTTAGCAGTCGCCCACTGCGCCGCCCAAACCGGCGCTCCCGGGCCCGGTCCCGGCGCCGCGCTCGGGCCCTTCCGGGCCGCCCGGCACGGTCCCGGGCCCCGCGCATGGGACTATGGGAGTCATACGTATCGATCCGACCAGAGGCGACAGGCGCCTCAAGAGACAGGACCCTGCGTGCCCGCGACCCCTTCGAACGTGCCGGAGCCGAGCCGTACCGACCCGGCGCTGATCCGCAATTTCTGCATCATCGCGCACATCGACCACGGCAAGTCCACGCTTGCCGACCGGATGCTCCAGCTCACCGGTGTGGTGGATCAGCGGCAGATGCGCGCCCAATACCTCGACCGCATGGACATCGAGCGCGAGCGCGGCATCACGATCAAGTCCCAGGCCGTCCGTCTGCCCTGGGCGCCCACCGCGGGCGCCGGTGAGGGGAAGACCCACATCCTGAACATGATCGACACCCCGGGGCACGTGGACTTCACCTACGAGGTCTCCCGGTCGCTCGCGGCCTGTGAGGGCACGGTCCTGCTGGTCGACGCGGCCCAGGGCATCGAGGCGCAGACGCTGGCCAACCTCTACCTGGCGATGGAGAACGACCTCACCATCGTCCCGGTGCTGAACAAGATCGACCTGCCGGCCGCGCAGCCCGAGAAGTTCTCCGAGGAGCTGGCCAACCTCATCGGCTGCGACCCCTCCGACGTGCTGAGGGTCTCGGCCAAGACCGGTCTCGGCGTCGAGGCGCTGCTGGACCGTGTCGTGGAGACCGTCCCCGCGCCGGTCGGTGTCGCCGACGCGCCCGCCCGCGCGATGATCTTCGACTCGGTCTACGACTCCTACCGCGGTGTCGTCACCTATGTCCGGGTCGTCGACGGTCAGCTCAGCAAGCGCGAGCGCATCAAGATGATGTCGACCGGCGCGACCCACGAGCTGCTGGAGATCGGTACCAACTCGCCCGAGATGCTGCCGGCCGACGGCCTCGGTGTCGGCGAGGTGGGCTATCTGATCACGGGTGTGAAGGACGTCCGCCAGTCCAAGGTGGGTGACACGATCACCCAGCAGACCAAGGGTGCCACCGAGGCCCTGGGGGGCTACAAGGACCCCAAGCCCATGGTGTTCTCGGGTCTGTACCCGCTGGACGGCTCGGACTACCCGGAGCTGCGCGACGCGCTCGACAAGCTCCAGCTCAACGACGCCGCCCTGGTCTACGAGCCGGAAACCTCCGCGGCCCTCGGCTTCGGTTTCCGCGTCGGCTTCCTCGGCCTGCTGCACCTGGACGTGATCCGCGAGCGGCTGGAGCGCGAGTTCGGCCTCGACCTGATCGCGACCGCCCCCAACGTGGTCTACCGCGTGGTCATGGAGGACGGCGCGGAGCACATCGTCACGAACCCCAGCGAGTTCCCCGAGGGCAAGATCTCCGAGGTGTACGAGCCGGTGGTGCGGGCCACGATCCTGGCGCCCACCGAGTTCATCGGCGCGATCATGGAGTTGTGCCAGACCCGGCGCGGCACGCTGCTGGGCATGGACTACCTCTCCGAGGACCGGGTGGAGATCCGCTACACCCTGCCGCTCGCCGAGATCGTCTTCGACTTCTTCGACCAGTTGAAGTCCAAGACCCGCGGGTACGCCTCCCTGGACTACGAGCCCACCGGCGAGCAGACCTCCAGCCTGGTCAAGGTCGACATCCTGCTGCACGGCGACAAGGTGGACGCCTTCTCGGCGATCACGCACAAGGACGCGGCGTACGCGTACGGGGTGCGGCTCGTCGCCAAGCTGCGTGAACTCATCCCGCGGCAGGCCTTCGAGGTGCCCATCCAGGCGGCCATCGGCTCCCGGGTCATCGCCCGCGAGACCATCCGCGCCATTCGCAAGGACGTCCTCGCCAAGTGCTACGGCGGTGACATCTCGCGTAAGCGGAAGCTGCTGGAGAAGCAGAAGGAGGGCAAGAAGCGGATGAAGATGGTCGGTTCCGTGGAGGTGCCGCAGGAGGCCTTCATCGCGGTGCTGTCGAGCGACGACACGGCGGCCAAGAAGAAGTAGCCGCAGGCGGGGGGCGGATCGGGCGGTCCGCCGCCCGACTCGCCGCACACGAGGGGCGTTTGTCCGATGACCGGGCAGGCGCCCTTTCGTATGAGCGGTTCGGCATTCGGGTGATTGGTGAAAAAGCCTGTCATGTGCGGTTTCCGGGGGTGTTCGCGGGCGTTACCCATGGCGACGGCGGCGAAAGTCGTCGCCGTGGAAGGGGAATGTGTCGTGAAGTACTCGAAGGCCGCGGCCGTCGTCGCAGGTTCCGTGATCGCGCTGGGCGCCGCCGGTGCCGCCGCGTCCCCCGCCTTCGCCGGTGACGGCTCCCTCCCGCTCGGGAAGGGCCCGATGAAGCTCCTGGACGCCAAGGACGAGGTCGCCAAGACCGGCCTGAAGGCGGTCACCGGGAAGACGGGCGAACTGCTGGGCGGGGTCGGCAAGTCGGGCGGCACCACCGGCATGATCGGCGGCCTGCCCATCGGCGGCTGACCGTCCCTGTGCTCCGCGGTGTCGCCGGAGGGTGGCCGGCGTGACGGCGGGAGGCGGGCTCCCCGGGTTCCGGGTGAGCCCGCCGTTTGCGTCTGCGGCCCATGGGGTCCATGCGGCGTACACATGCGCAAACTAGATGTACCTGTCACCTATCTCACCCGTCGCGCTCGCAACGCGGTGTCCACTGCCCCTTACATAGCGGGCGCGGATTGCCTACCCTGATCACCAATCGCGGGTTACTCGCGAGTCACCCAGCAATGTGGCGGGCCCCGGAGGTTGTCGTGAGCGACACGCAGACTTTGATCGAGAACCGGCCGCCGTCTGTGGCGAACCTGTTCCTGGAGCGCGTCGAGGCCACGCCCGACGCCGAGGCCTACCGTTTCCCGGTGCTTTCGGCGGGCGGCGGCCCGGACTCCTGGCGGTCGCTCAGCTGGCAGGAGGCCGCGACCCGGGTCTTCGCCGTCGCGGCGGGTCTGATGGACCTCGGAGTCCGTCCCGAGGAGCGGGTGGCCATCGCCTCCGCCACCCGGGTCGAGTGGATCCTGGCCGACCTGGGCGTGCTGTGCGCGGGCGCCGCGACGACCACGGTCTACCCCAGCACCAACGCCGACGAGACGGCCTTCGTCCTCGCCGACTCCGGCAGCCGCGTGCTGATCGCCGAGAACGCCGCCCAGCTGGCCAAGGCCACCGAGCGGCGCGCCGAACTGCCCGAGCTGGCCCACGTCGTGGTGATCGACGCCGACGGCATCGAGACCGACACCGACTCCGGTGACGACGGCTGGGTGCTCTCCCTGGCCGACCTGGAGAAGCGCGGCGCGCTCTACCTGGAGAAGCACCCCGAGGCGGTCCGCGAGGCCGTGGGCGCGATCACCAAGGACCAGCTGGCCACCCTCATCTACACCTCCGGCACCACCGGCCGTCCCAAGGGCGTCCGCCTGCCGCACGACTGCTGGGCCTACATGGCCCGCGCCATCCAGGCCAACGGCCTGCTGGAAGCGGCGGACGTGCAGTACCTCTGGCTGCCGCTGGCGCACGTCTTCGGCAAGGTCCTCACCGCCGGGCACATCACCATCGGCCACGTGACCGCCGTGGACGGCCGGGTCGACAAGATCATCGAGAATCTGCCGGTGGTGCAGCCGACCTACATGGCCGCCGTCCCCCGGATCTTCGAGAAGGTCTACAACGGCGTGGCCGCCAAGGCCCGTGCGGGCGGCGGGGCGAAGTACAAGATCTTCAAGTGGGCCGCCGAGGTCGCCCGCGAGTACGCCAAGGCCACCCAGGACAACCGCCGCCGCACCGGCACGGCCAGTGCGCCCTTCGCGCTGGCCGCGCAGCACGCCGTCGCCGACCGCCTGGTGTACGCCAAGCTCCGCGAGGCCTTCGGCGGCAAGCTGCGCGCCTGCGTCTCCGGCTCCGCCGCCCTGGCTCCGGAGATCGGCTACTTCTTCGCGGGCGCCGGCATCCACATCCTGGAGGGCTACGGCCTGACGGAGTCCAGCGCGGCCAGTTTCGTCAACCCCGGCGAGGCGTACCGCACCGGGACCGTCGGCAAGCCGCTGGCCGGCACCGAGGTGCGGATCGCCGAGGACGGCGAGATCCTGCTGCGCGGCCCCGGCATCATGCAGGGCTACCACAAGCTGCCGGAGAAGACCGCCGAGGTGCTGGAGCCCGACGGCTGGTTCCACACCGGCGACATCGGCGAACTGTCCGCGGACGGCTTCCTCACCATCACCGACCGCAAAAAGGACATCATCAAGAACTCCAACGGCAAGTACATCGCGCCGGCCGCCGTGGAGGGCCAGTTCAAGGCCGTGTGCCCGTTCGTCAGCAACGTCCTGGTGATCGGCGCGTCCCGCAACTTCTGCACCGCCCTGATCGCCCTCGACGAGCCCACCATCCTCGGCTGGGCCGCCGACAACGGCCTGCAGGGCCTGCCGTACGCACAGGTCGTCGCCTCCGAACAGGTCCGCGAACTCATCGACGGCTACGTGCGCCGCGTCAACGAGGACCTGCAGCGCTGGCAGCAGATCAAGACCTTCCGCGTCCTGCCCCGCGACCTCGACGTGGAACACGGCGACCTGACCCCCAGCCTCAAGCTCAAGCGGCCCGTCGTGGAACGCGAGTTCAAGGACCTCATCGACGACATGTACTCCGGCACCCGCGAGTCCTGAGCCCCGCGCCCGCCCGCGCCGGGTCAGTCGCCCCGGCGCGGGCCCGGCAGGTCCACCCCGTGGACGGCGCGCTCCAGCCCCGCCACGCGCAGCGCCAGTTCGGCCACGTCGGCACGGCCGTCGGCGGCGAGCAGCCGCTCGACGGCCGTGAGGCGTTCCTCGACGGCCGCCAGCCGCTCCCGGTCGCGGGCCAGCAGATCGCGCAGTTCCCGGGCGGTGCGGTGGAGTTCGAGGAAGACGGAGACCTTGGCGCGCAGCACCCACGGGTCGAAGGGCTTGGCCAGGTAGTCCGCCGCGCCCGTGGCGTAGCCGCGGAAGGCGACGCTGGTGCCGGGGTCGCTGCCGGTCAGGAAGACGATCGGGATGTCCTTGGTCCGGTCGAGCCGTCGGATGTGCGCGGCCGTCTCGAAGCCGTCCATCCCCGGCATGAGGACGTCCAGTAGGACCACGGCGAACTCCTGGCACAGCAGCGCCTTCAACGCCTCCTGCCCGGAACGGGCCCGGACCATCGGCCGGTTGAGCGAGCCGAGGACGGCTTCCAGGGCGAGCAGGTTGTCCTCCATGTCGTCGACCAGGAGGATGCCGGCGCTGCCCGTGCCGGTGACCGCGCCGGCGGCGCCGCCCGTCACCGTCCGGGCCGCCCCGCTGCCGCGCGTGCGGGCCGCCTTTGACGGAACGCTCCGGCGGACACGGCCCGCGGTCCTTCACCGCCCAGCGACCGGCGCTCCGCCGCCCGTTGCGGACCCGCGACACGCGGACGTACAGGAAGAGCGGTTTTCAGGGCGGGAACAGCCGATTTGCGAGCCATGACGGCCTTCTTCGGTGACTCGGCGCTTATGAGCGCGCTCAGTCTGTCACGCTGACCCTGCCCTCAAGGGCGCAACGCCGGATCTGCTCGGGAGCCGCACAGTGGGGCCAGATTCCATGCCACGGGAGGTCGTTTCCCGCACCAGCCTGCCCGGCAACCAGCTCGCCGCCTCCGCCGCCCGCAGATTCGTCCGCGCCGCGCTGGGCGCGTGGCCGACGCGCGGCCCCGGCCCCGACGAGCGTCTGACCGCCGACGCCGTCCTGGTCGTCAGCGAACTCGTCACCAACGCCGTCATCCACGCCGGGACGACCGTCGAACTGCTCTGCCGGCTCGAACCGGACGCGCTCGTGGTCGAGGTGTCGGACCACCACCCCGCGCGCGTCGTCCGCGACCGGGCGGAACTGGAACGGGAGGGCCGCGACGGCGGACGCGGCCTCCAGCTCGTCGCGGCGCTCTCCGAGGCCTGGGGCATCACCTACCGGCGCGACCTCAAGACCATCTGGTGCCGGCTCGCCACCGCGCACGACCCCGAGGAGCACCCTGCCCCGCCCGCCGAGGGCGACCGCACGCTGCTGCCCGCCGCCGAATTCCTGGCACCGCTGCCCCGCCAGGCCGACCGACGCACGGACGGCGACTGGATCAGCCGCGGCTCCCTGTCATTCCTCGCCGAGGCGTCCGACCTCCTCGCCGGGCAGCTCGACGAGGACATGGTCGCCGCGCTGGCCGGACAGCTGCTGGTGCCCCGGCTCGCCGACTGGTGCGCCGTCTGGCTCGGCGCCGACGGCCCCGGGACGACCGGCCCGCGGCTCGCCCGCGTCTGGCACGCCGCGGAGAGCCGCATCGACGGGCTGCGCATGGTCCTGGAGAAGGACCCGCCCCCACCGCCCCCCGACGGGCGCTCCGGCGCCGTCCCCTGGCCCTGGCCGGCCACCGCCGACGGGGCCGGTGGGGCCGACGCCGTGGGCGCCGCCCTCGCCTGCCCGCTCGTCGCCGGCGGACGCTGCCACGGCACCCTCCTGCTCGGCCGGACCGGGCTCATGCGCATGCCCGACGAGGTCATCGGGCTCATCGAGGACTTCGCCCGCCGCGTCGCCCTCGCGGTCGGCACGGCCCGGCAGTACGCCCGGCAGGCCATGATCAGCCGCGTCCTGCAGCGCGGGCTGCTGCCCGCCGGGCTCGGCACGGTCCCCGGCGTCGAGACGGCCGTCGTCTACGAACCCACCCGCGCCGACGTCGTCGGCGGCGACTTCTACGACATCTTCCCCGCCGGCGGCGGCCGCTGGTGCTTCGCCCTCGGCGACGTCCAGGGCAACGGCCCCGAGGCCGCCGCCGTCACCGGACTCGCCCGGCCCGTGATGCGGCTCCTCGCCAGGGAGGGCCACGGCGTCGCCGAAGTCCTCGACCGCCTCAACCGCGCCCTCGCCGACGAGGCCGCCGCGGCCACCCTCGGCGACGGCCTCGGCCCCGGCTGGGAGACCGGCCCGCGCTTCCTGTCCCTGCTGTACGGCGAGATCGTGCCCGGCGACGACGGCGGCGTCCTGTGCACCCTCGCCAGCGCCGGCCACCCGCTCCCGCTCGTCCTCAACGGCGAGGGCACGGTCCGCGCCGCCGCCGTCCCCCAGATACTGCTGGGCATCACGGACGACGCGCACTACCGCAGCGAATCGTTCCGTCTCGCCCCCGGGGACACGCTCCTGTGCGTCACCGACGGCGTCACGGAGCGGCGCAGCGGCAACCGGCAGTTCGACGACGACGACGGGCTCGCGGCGGTGCTGGCGGGGTGTGCGGGGTTGGGGGCGGCGGGGGTCGCGGAGCGGGTTCGCGCGGCGGTGCACGGGTATGACGTGGCGCCGCCTGATGATGACCTCGCGGTGCTCGTGCTTCGGGCCCAATAGCGCTCCGCTGCGCTTCCTTGGGCCTTGGTTCTTTCCCCGCCCTCCCTCCCGTGTGCCCGGCACGGTAAGTGCAGGCCCCGCACGTTTGCCGTGGGGTCGGTGCCGCGCCGGGGTACGTCCTCAGCGCTCGCGGGTTACCCCCGCGATTCGTGTACCGCGGTCACCTCTCGTCGCTTCCGGGCGCACCCCGCCACACCCCCTCCCGGGCCGGTTGAGGCGACTTACGGCCGGTGGGGGGTCAGATGGGCACTTGCGTCGACCCCGGACCGCTTCTTCACCCACCCACCGGGGATCAGGCGCGATACGAAGCGGAGGGGGCGGGGGAGGTGGGGGCACCTCCCAGCGGTAGCTGGGGGAGGATGGTGTTTTGGACACTGGAGCATATTTGGGTGCGTGACCCGGAGTGCTGCAGGCGGGTGCCTGAGGCACCTAAATGTGCTGTCCGGAATGGCAGCCCCGGAGGGCCCGAACCCGGCCCCCGCACCACTTGCGTCGGGGCGCCCAGACCTTGCCGGGCACACAGGCGGGAGGGAGGGAAAAGAACCCGGCAGAATAGGCGTATGCCATCCGTACTGCCCGACGGCGAACCCATGCCCCAGAACGGCGCACTCCCCCCCACCGCCCTCGCCGGTGCGGAGCACCGCCCACTCGGGTTCTACCTGCACGTCCCGTACTGCGCGACCCGCTGCGGCTACTGCGACTTCAACACCTACACCGCCGCCGAGCTGCGCGGCACCGGTGGCGTTCTCGCCTCCCGCGAGAACTACGCGGAGACGCTGATCGACGAGGTCCGGCTCGCCCGGAAGGTGCTGGGCGACGACGCGCGCCGCGTCGAGACGGTGTTCGTGGGCGGCGGCACGCCGACGCTGCTGCCGGCGGCGGACCTGACGCGCATGCTGGGCGCGATCCGGGACGAGTTCGGCCTGGCGGAGGGGGCGGAGGTCACGACGGAGGCGAATCCGGAGTCGGTGGACCCCGCGTACCTGGCGGAGCTGCGGGCCGGGGGCTTCAACCGGATGTCGTTCGGGATGCAGAGCGCCCGGCAGCACGTGCTGCGGGTGCTGGACCGCACGCACACGCCGGGCCGGCCGGAGGCCTGTGTCGCGGAGGCGCGGGCGGCGGGCTTCGAGCACGTCAATCTGGACCTGATCTACGGCACGCCGGGGGAGTCGGACGACGACTGGCGGGCGTCCCTGGACGCGGCGATCGACGCGGGTCCGGACCATGTGTCGGCGTACGCGCTGATCGTGGAGGAGGGCACGCAGCTGGCCCGCCGGATCCGGCGCGGCGAGGTGCCGATGACGGACGACGACGTCCACGCGGACCGCTACCTGATCGCGGAGGAGCGGCTGTCGGAGGCCGGTTTCGACTGGTACGAGGTGTCGAACTGGGCGACGTCCACGGCGGCCCGCTGCCGCCACAACGAGCTGTACTGGACCGGTGCCGACTGGTGGGGCGCCGGACCGGGCGCGCATTCCCACGTGGGCGGCGTGCGCTGGTGGAACGTGAAGCATCCCGCGGCGTACGCGGCGGCGCTCGCGGAGGGCCGCAGTCCGGGCGCGGGCCGCGAGGTGCTGGCCGCGGAGGACCGCCGGGTGGAGCGGATCCTGCTGGAGCTGCGGCTCGCGGACGGCTGCCCGCTGGACATCCTGGCCCCGGCCGGGGCGGAGGCCGCCGGGCGCGCGGTGGCGGACGGCCTGCTGGAGCCGGGCGCGTACGAGGCGGGGCGGGCGGTGCTCACGCTGCGCGGGCGGCTGCTGGCGGACGCGGTGGTGCGGGACCTGGTCGACTGATCAGGCTCCCGGGGCGGTGACGAAGTCGATCAGCTCCTCGACGCGGCCGAGCAGTTCCGGCTGGAGGTCCTTGTAGGAGCGGACGGAGCCCAGGATGCGCTGCCAGGCGGCACCGGTGTTCTCCGGCCAGCCGAGCGCGCGGCACACGCCGGTCTTCCAGTCCTGGCCGCGCGGTACGGCCGGCCAGGCGGTGATGCCGAGGGAGGCGGGCTTCACGGCCTCCCACACGTCGATGTACGGGTGGCCGGCGACCAGCACGTGGTCCCCGGTGACCGAGGCGGCGATCCGGGACTCCTTGGAGCCGGGCACGAGGTGGTCGACGAGCACGCCGAGCCGGGCGTCGGGTCCCGGGGCGAAGGCGGAGACGATGGCGGGCAGGTCGTCGACGCCCTCCAGGTACTCCACGACGACGCCCTCGATCCGCAGGTCGTCGCCCCAGACCCGTTCGACGAGCTCGGCGTCGTGGCGTCCCTCGACATAGATGCGCCCGGCGCGGGCGACCCGGGCGCGGGCGCCGGGGACGGCGAGGGAGCCGGAGGCGGTCAGCCGCGGGCCGGAGGGGGCGGTGGCGCCGGGGCGCACGAGGGTGACGACCTTGCCCTCCAGGAGGAAGCCGCGCGGCACGAGCGGGAAGACGCGGTGCTTGCCGAAGCGGTCCTCCAGGGTGACGGTGGGGCCCTCCGCGGTCTTCTCGCAGCGGATCACCGCCCCGCAGAACCCCGTGGAGACCTCCTCCACCACCAGGTCGCGTTCGGCCGCGACCTCGGGCGCGGGCACGGACGGCCGCTTCCAGGGCGGGGTGAGATCGGCGTCGTAGTTCCGGCTGCGCATGCCAGGGATCGTATCCGGGCGCGGGTCCGCTCAAGCGGATCAGAACCGGGCGGCCAGCGCGTCCCGTTGGGCGCGGACGAAGCGCGCGTCGACCACCGCTCCGTGGCCGGGGACGTAGAGCGCGGTCTCGCCGCCCAGTTCCAGCAGCCGGTCCAAGGTGCCCGGCCACGCGCCGGGCGCCGCGTCCGGGCCGGCCTGCGGCTCGCCGGACTCCTCGACGAGGTCGCCGCAGAAGACCACAGTGGGCGTGCCCGGCACGATCACCACCAGGTCGTGGGTGGTGTGTCCCTCACCGGGGTGGACCAGCAGGGCCTCGCGGCCGCCGCCGAGGTCCAGCGCCCAGTGGCCGTCCACGAGGTGATCGGGAGGCACCAGGGCGTCCGCGGCCTCCTTCGCCGCGTCCTCGGCGACGCCGTACGCGATGGCGTCCAGGCGCAGCGCGTCGCGTTCGCGGTCCAGGTGGACGCCGAGGGTCATTTCCCCGTGGACCTGCGCGCCGGGGAAGGCGGCCGTGCCGAAGACGTGGTCGAAGTGACCGTGGGTCAGTGCGATGTGCGTCACGTCGCGTCCGGTCAGCTCCCGGACCCGGCGTCGCAGCCCGGCTCCCTCGGCGACCGAGGACCCGGTGTCGACCAGCAGGACGCCCTCGCCGCCGGTGACGACCCCGATGGTGACGTCGAGGAACGGCATCCGGCACCGCGCGACGCCGGGCGCCAGTTGCTCCCAGCCGCCGAAGGTCCCCGGTGCCGCCGGTGTCGTGTCCACACGGCGACGGTATCCCCGCCGGGGCGGCCCGTGCGCGCTACGGTGACCGGTCGAGGGGGGTCCGGGTGCGGACCGCCCTTGCCGAGGTCTTGCCTCCCCGCCGTACACTGACTTGGGGAAAGCTGGCACTCGCTCGCAGGGAGTGCCAGGGCAGGGAAAACGACCGACGACTGGAGGTGGACGCCGCAATGCTGAGCGAACGACGGCTCGAAGTGCTGCGGGCCATCGTCCAGGACTACGTGGGCACCGAGGAGCCGGTCGGCTCCAAGGCGCTCACCGAACGCCACCGGCTGGGTGTGTCCCCCGCCACGGTGCGCAACGACATGGCGGTGCTGGAGGAGGAGGGCTACATCCAGCAGCCCCACACCAGCGCCGGCCGGGTGCCGACCGACAAGGGCTACCGGCTCTTCGTCGACCGGCTCACGAACGTCAAGCCGCTGTCGGGCGCGGAGCGCCGGGCCATCGGGAACTTCCTGGACGGCGCGGTGGACCTCGACGACGTCGTGGCCCGCACGGTGCGGCTGCTGGCGCAGCTGACCCGGCAGGTCGCCGTCGTCCAGTACCCGTCGCTGACCCGCTCGACCGTGCGCCACGTCGAACTGCTGGCCCTGGCGCCGGCCCGGCTGATGCTGGTGCTGATCACGGACACCGGCCGGGTCGAGCAGCGGCTGGTCGACGCCCCCGCGCCGGTGGGCGAGACCGTGCTGGCCGATCTGCGGGCCCGGCTCAACAGCCGGGTGGTGGGCCGCCGCTTCGCCGACGTCCCGCAGCTGGTGCAGGACCTCGCGGACGGCTTCGAGCCCGACGACCGGCCGACCGTGCAGGTCGTGCTCGCCACACTGCTGGAGACCCTGGTCGAGGAGACCGAGGAACGGATCATGCTGGGCGGCACCGCCAACCTGACCCGTTTCGGCCATGACTTCCCCCTCACGATCCGCCCGGTCCTGGAGGCGCTGGAGGAGCAGGTCGTGCTCCTGAAGCTGCTGGGCGAGGCCGGGGATTCGGGCGTGACCGTGCGAATCGGTCACGAGAATTTCCACGAGGGCCTGAACTCCACATCCGTCGTCTCCGTCGGCTACGGTTCGGGCGACGAGGCGGTCGCGAAACTTGGCGTGGTCGGCCCGACCCGCATGGACTACCCCGGAACGATGGGAGCGGTACGCGCAGTGGCACGTTACGTCGGACAGATCCTGGCGGAGTCGTAGTGGCCACCGACTACTACGCCGTGCTCGGCGTGCGCCGCGACGCGAGTCCGGACGAGATCAAGAAGGCCTTCCGCCGTCTCGCGCGCGAGCTGCACCCGGACGTCAATCCGGACCCGAAGACGCAGGAGCGGTTCAAGGAGATCAACGCCGCCTACGAGGTGCTCTCGGACCCGCAGAAGAAGCAGGTCTACGACCTCGGCGGCGACCCGCTGTCCGCCAACGGCGGCGGCGCCGGTGCGGGCGCGGGCTTCGGCCAGGGCTTCGGCAACTTCAGCGACATCATGGACGCCTTCTTCGGCACGGCGTCCCAGCGCGGCCCGCGCTCGCGCACCCGGCGCGGCCAGGACGCGATGATCCGGCTGGAGATCGAGCTCGACGAGGCCGCCTTCGGCACGACCAAGGACATCCAGGTCGACACGGCGATCGTCTGCAACACCTGCCACGGCGAGGGCGCCGCCCCCGGCACCTCCGCGCAGACCTGCGACATGTGCCGCGGCCGCGGTGAGGTCTCGCAGGTCACCCGGTCCTTCCTCGGCCAGGTCATGACCTCCCGGCCCTGCCCCCAGTGCCAGGGCTTCGGCACCGTCGTGCCGAACCCGTGCCCCGAGTGCGCGGGCGACGGCCGGGTCCGCTCGCGCCGCACGCTGACGGTCAAGATCCCCGCCGGCGTCGACAACGGCACCCGCATCCAGCTCGCGGGCGAGGGCGAGGTCGGCCCCGGCGGCGGCCCCGCCGGCGACCTGTACGTGGAGATCCGCGAGCTGCCGCACGCGGCCTTCCAGCGCCGCGGCGACGACCTGCACTGCACTGTCACCCTCCCGATGACGGCGGCGGCGCTGGGCACCAAGGTGCCGCTGGAGACCCTGGACGGGCTGGAGGAGATCGACATCCGGCCGGGCACGCAGTCCGGCCAGTCGATCCCGCTGCACCAGCGCGGCATCACGCATCTGCGGGGCGGCGGCCGGGGCGACCTGGTCGTGCACGTCGAGGTGCAGACCCCGGGCAAGCTCGACCCGGACCAGGAGGAACTCCTGCGGCGGCTGGCGAAGCTGCGCGGCGAGGAGCGGCCCATGGGCCAGTTCCAGCCGGGCCAGCAGGGCCTGTTCTCGCGGCTGAAGGACGCCTTCAACGGCCGCTGACGCGGCATGCGCGAGGTGCGGGCACCCGCCCGCGCCTCGCGCGGCCGTGCGCCCGGTCTCGTGAAACGATGGACGCATGGCCGCGCTGACCGATCTCTCGACCCTCGCCGCGCATCCGGTGGTGCAGGCGCCCATGGCCGGCGGTACGTCCACGCCCGCGCTGGCGGCGGCCGTGGCCGAGGGCGGCGGCGTCGGCTTCCTGGCGGCCGGTTTCAAGACCGCGGAGGGCATGCGCGAGGAGATCGCCCGGATCAGGGGACTCACCTCCCGGCCCTTCGGTGTCAACGTGTTCATGCCGCAGCGCGAGACTGCCGACCCGGCGCGCGTCGAGGAGTTCGCCGCACGGGTGGCCGGCGACGCCGGCCACTACGGAACGTCCCTGGGTGACCCCGCCACCGGCGGCGACGCCGTGCTGGAGGACGCGTACGGGGCGAAGATCGCGGCCCTGCTGGAGGACCCCGTCCCCCTGGTCAGCTTCACCTTCGGATGCCCCGAACCCACCGTGCTGCGCGGCTTCGCCGACGCCGGCACCGTCACCGTCGTCACCGTGACCTCCGTCGCCGAGGCGCGGGCCGCCGAGGAGGCGGGCGCGGCGGCGGTGTGCGTGCAGGGCTCCGAGGCCGGCGGCCACCAGTCCACGCACCGCGACGACCCGGAGCGCGACGGCACGGAGACCGGGCTGCTCGCCCTGGTGCCGCAGGTGCGGGCGGCCGTGTCGCTGCCCCTGGTCGCGGCGGGCGGCATCATGCGCGGCGAGCAGATCGCCGCGGTGCTGGCGGCGGGCGCCGACGCCGCCCAGATGGGCACCGCCTTCCTGGCCTGCCCCGAGTCGGGGGCGCACCCCGTGCACAAACGGGCCCTGACCGACCCGGACTTCACAGCGACCCGGCTGACCCGCGCGTTCACCGGCCGCCCCGCGCGCAGCCTGGTCAACCGGTACCTGCGCGACCACGACCGGTACGCCCCGCCCGGCTATCCGCGCATCCACTTCCTGACCGCCCCCGTGCGCGCCGCCGCCGCGAAGGCCGGCGACCCCGCGGCGATGGCCCTGTGGGCCGGCCAGGGGCACGCCATGGCCCGCGACCTGCCCGCCATCGACCTCGTACGGCTGCTCGCGGCCGAACTCGACTCCGCCCGGAGCGCTTTGTGACCGCCCCTGTTTTTGTCGTCGAGCCCGACGCCCTGGGCCCCGCCCGCATCACCCTCTCCGGCCCCGAGGGGCGGCACGCCGTCTCCGTACGGCGGCTGCAGGTCGGCGAGGAGATCGTGCTGACCGACGGTCAAGGGCGGGGCGCGCACGGCGTCGTGGCCGCCGTCGACGGCAAGGACACGCTCGAGGTCGACGTCACCGGCGTCCGCGAGGAGCCCGCCCCCCACCCGCGGATCACGGTCGTGCAGGCACTGCCCAAGGGCGACCGCGGCGAACTGGCCGTGGAGACCATGACGGAAGTCGGCGTCGACGCGATCGTGCCGTGGGCCGCGTCCCGCTGCATCACGCAGTGGAAGGGCGACCGCGGCGCCAAGTCCCTTGCCAAATGGCGCTCCACCGCCCGCGAGGCCGCCAAGCAGGCCCGGCGGCTGCGCTTCCCCGACATCGCCGAGTTGGTGACCACACGTCAACTCGCGCCGCTGCTGGCGGGGGCGGCCTTCGCCGCCGTCCTCCACGAGGAGGGCTCCGAGCCGCTGGCCTCCGCGGGCCTTCCCGCGGACGGCGACATCGTCCTGGTCGTCGGGCCCGAGGGCGGAGTCTCCCCCGAGGAACTCGACGCCCTGGCCGCCGCCGGGGCCAAGCCGTACCGGCTCGGCGCGAGTGTGCTGCGCACCTCGACGGCGGGGGTCGCGGCGACGGCGCTGCTGCTGGGGCGGACGGGGCGCTGGGGTTGATTCCCCTTTTTTGTGTTCGCTCGCCTCCGGGCGCTTTGGTCCGGTGCCGACGCTCCTTGACGCTGCGCTTCCTCGTTCCTCGGTCGCTTGGTCTCGTCGCTTTCGGCACCGGCGCGCCCTTTGGCTCGCTCACGGGGGGTGGGGGTGTGCCCTCGGGCACTTGGATCCTGCGTCGGCTGCGGGCGGTACCGGTCGCAGGGGCGTTGCTTTCGCACCGGCGCGCCCCCTTTTTTGTGTTCGCTCTGCCTCCGGGCGCTCTGATCCGGTGCCGACGCTCCTTGACGCTGCGCTTCCTCGTTCCTCGGTCGCTTGGTCTCGTCGCTTTCGGCACCGGCGCGCCCTTTGGCTCGCTCACGGGCTGTAGGGGTGGGCCCACGGGCACCTGGATCCTGCGGCGGGGGCGGATGGGGGGCGCGACCGTGGTTGGGAGCGGCAAATGAGATCCAAAAGCCCTGACCCACAGGCCACGGGGTGGTTAGTGTGACGGCGTGACGCAGCCTTCGTACCTCCGCTTTCCGCATCTGCACGGCGACCTGATCACCTTCACCGCCGAGGACGACGTCTGGGCGGCCCCGCTCGACAGTGCCGGCCGGGCGTGGCGCGTGAGTGCGGACAACATGCCGGTCGCCCACCCGCGGTTCTCGCCGGACGGCGAGCACGTGGCCTGGAGCTCGACGCGCGACGGGGCGCCGGAGATCCATGTGGCGCCGGCCGACGGCGGCCCGTCGAAGCGGCTGACGTACTGGGGCGCCGGGCGCACCCTCGTGCGGGGCTGGACGGCCGACGGCGAGGTGCTGGCCATCAGCCCGCAGGGGCAGGCGTCGTCGCGCCGGAGCTGGGCGTGGGCGGTCCCGCTGGACGGCGGGCCGGCCCGGCAGTTGCCGTACGGGCCGGTCGGGGACGTCGCGTACGGGCCGGACGGCGCCGTGCTGCTGCTGTCGGCCACGATGGGCCGCGAGGCGGCGGCGTGGAAGCGCTACCGCGGCGGCACGGCGGGCAAGCTGTGGATCGACCGTACGGGGAGCGGGGAGTTCGAGCGGGTCCACGCGGATCTGGACGGCAATCTGGAGTGCGCGATGTGGGTGGGGGACCGCCTGGCGTTCCTCTCCGACCACGAGGGCGTGGGCGCGCTGTATTCCAGCCTTCCCGACGGGAGCGACCTGCGGCGGCACACCGCCGTGGAGGCGGGCGGCTTCTACGCCCGGCAGGCCACGACCGACGGCACCCGGGTGGTGTACACCAGCACCGGGCGGCTGTTCCTGCTGGACGACCTCGACGGCGCCGAGGCCCGCCCGCTGGAGGTGCGCCTCGGCGGCCAGCGCACGGATCTGCAGCCGCATCCCGTTCATGCCGGCAGTCATCTCGGCGACGCGCGCCCGGACCACACCGGCCGCGGCAGCGCCGTCGAGGTGCGCGGCACCACGCACTGGGTCACCCACCGGGGCGGTCCCGCGCGGGCGCTGGCCGCCGAGCCGGGGGTGCGCACCCGGCTGCCGCGGGTGTTCGGCGGCGAGGGCGACCAGCAGGTCGTGTGGGTGACGGACGCGGAGGGCGAGGACGCGCTGGAGATCGCGCCCGCCGCGGGCGGGGTCCCCGCGCCGCGCCGGCTGGCCGCGGGGCGGCTCGGCCGTGTGCTGTCGATGGCCGTGTCCCCCGACGGCCACCGGATCGCGGTCGCCTCGCACGACGGCCGGGTGCTGCTGGTCGAGGCGCAGACCGGTGAGGTGCGCACGGTCGTGGAGAGCGCGTACGGTCACGCCCGCGGTCTGGCCTTCTCGCCGGACTCCGCGTGGCTGGCCTGGTCGCAGCCGGGGCGGGAGCCGCTGAGCCAGCTCAAGCTGGCGTCGACCGCCGATCTGACCGTCGTCGACGCCACGCCGCTGCGCTTCAACGACTTCTCGCCCGCCTTCACCGCCGACGGCAAGCACTTGGCCTTTCTGTCCGAGCGGTCCTTCGACCCGGTCTACGACGAGCATGTCTTCGACATGGCCTTCCTCGCCGCCTGCCGCCCGCACCTGATCACCCTCGCCGCCACCACCCCCTCGCCCTTCGGCCCGCAGCTCCACGGCCGGCCCGTGGACTCCTCGGCGGAGGAGAAGGACGGCGACGACCGCGGCCAGGAGGAGGCCAAGCCCAAGGGCGAGTCCCGCAAGGAGGACGGCGAGGAGCGTCCCCGCGTCCCCGTCACCCGGGTCGACGTCGAGGGCCTGGCCGACCGGATCGTGCCGTTCCCGGTCGAGGCGGCCAGGTACTCCACGCTGCGCGCCGCCAAGGACGGTGTGCTGTGGCTGCGCCACCCCGTGCGGGGCGTGCTCGGCGCGACCCTGGCCTCCCCGGAGTCGGAGCCGCCGTCCAGCGTGCTGGAGCGGTACGACCTGAAGCAGTTGCGGGTGGAGGAGATCGCCGACGACGCGGACGACTACGCGGTCAGCGGTGACGGCAACAAGGTGCTGGTGTCCTCAGGGAACCGGCTGCGAGTGGCCGCCGCCGATCACAAGTCCACGCCCTCCGAGGACGATTCGGACAGCAATGTGACGGTGGACCTGTCCCGGGTCCGCGTCACCGTCGACCCGCACGCCGAGTGGCGCCAGATGTACGACGAGGCGCACCGCCTCATGCGCGACAACTTCTGGCGTGCCGACATGGGCGGCGTCGACTGGGACGGTGTGCGCGACCGCTACCGCCCGGTGCTGGACCGCGTCGCCACCCACGACGACCTGACCGACCTGCTGTGGGAGGTGGCCGGCGAGCTCGGCACCTCGCACGCGTACGTCAGCCCGCCCGGCGGGCGCGTCGACTCCCTGTACCGGCAGGGCCTGCTCGGCGCCGATCTCGTGCGCGACGAGGACGGCGTGTGGCGGGTCGGGCGGGTGCTGCCCTCGGAGACCTCCGACCCGCGCGCCCGTGCCCCGCTGGCCGCGCCCGGGGTCGCGGTGCGGGCCGGGGACGCGATCCTGGCGGTCGACGGCCGGCCCGTGGACCCGGTGGCCGGGCCCGGCCCGCTGCTGATCGGGACCGTGCGCAAGCCCGTCGAGCTGACGGTGGCGCCGGCCGACGGGAGCGCCCCGCGGCATGTGGTGGTCGTGCCCATCCCGGACGAGGAGCCGCTGCGGTACCACGACTGGGTCGCCGGGCGGCGTGCCCACGTCCGTGAGGCCTCGGACGGCCGGCTGGGCTATGTGCACGTGCCCGACATGGTGGGTTCGGGCTGGGCGCAGCTCCACCGCGACCTGCGGGTCGAGGTCGCCCGCGAGGGGCTGATCGTGGACGTCCGGGAGAACCGCGGCGGCCACACCTCGCAGCTCGTGGTCGAGAAGCTCGCCCGCCGGGTCGTCGGCTGGGACCTGCCGCGCGGGCTGCCCGCGTTCACCTACCCCATGGACGCCCCCCGCGGTCCGGTCGTCGCGGTCGCCAACGAGTTCTCCGGCTCGGACGGCGACATCGTCAACGCGGCCATCAAGGCGCTCGGGATCGGGCCCGTGGTGGGCACCCGGACCTGGGGCGGGGTCATCGGCATCGACTCCCGCTACCACCTGGTGGACGGCACGCTCGTGACCCAGCCGAAGTACGCGACCTGGATGGAGGGCGTCGGCTGGGACCTGGAGAACCACGGTGTCGACCCGGACGTCGAGGTCCCGCAGACCCCGCAGGACTGGGCGGCCGGCCGCGACCCGCAGCTCGACACCGCGATCCGTCTCGCCCTCGACGCGCTCGCGGAGAACCCGGCACGGACGGCGCCGCCGCTGCCGTGACCCCGGCTCCGCCGGGGCACCGGTAGCATGCCCGTACCGATCAACGAAGCGACCCACGACGTGCCGGAGGCGCCACGGTGGCGGGAGAACCGCAGGCGGACTGCCTGTTCTGCAAGATCGTCGCGGGGAGTGTGCCCGCGACCGTCGTCCGCGAGACGGCGACGACGGTCGCGTTCCGCGACATAAACCCGCAGGCGCCGACGCATGTGCTGGTGATCCCCAAGGCGCACTACCCGGACGCGGCCTCCCTCGCGGCGGCCGAGCCGCAGTTGGCCGCCGACGTGCTGCGCGAGGCGGGCGAGGTGGCGGCCGAGGACAAGGTGGACGGCACCGGCTACCGGATCGTCTTCAACACCGGGTCGGGCGCCGGCCAGACGGTCTTCCACGCCCACGCGCACGTGCTCGGCGGGCGCGGCCTGGACTGGCCCCCGGGATAACGGCCCGTGTCCGCACGCGAACTCGTCGTCCTGGGCACGGCCAGCCAGGTCCCGACACGGCACCGCAACCACAACGGCTACTTCCTGCGCTGGGACGGCGAGGGCATCCTCTTCGACCCCGGGGAGGGCACCCAGCGGCAGATGCTGCGCGCCGGGGTGGCCGCGCACGACCTGACCCGGCTGTGCGTCACGCACTTCCACGGCGACCACAGCCTGGGCCTGGCCGGGGTGATCCAGCGGATCAACCTCGACCGGGTGCCGCACCCCGTGACCGCCCACTACCCCGCGTCGGGGCGGCACTTCTTCGACCGGCTCCGCTACGCGACGGCCTACCGCGAGACGGTGAAGCTGCGCGAGGAGCCGGTGTCCAGCGAGACCGCCGTCCTGGCCGACGGCGCCTTCCGGCTGGAGGCGCGCCGGCTCTCGCACCCCGTGGAGGCGTACGGCTACCGCCTCGTCGAGCCGGACGGCCGGCGCATGCTGCCGGACCGGCTGGCGGCGCTCGGTATCGGCGGACCCGCGGTCGGCCGTCTCCAGCGCGACGGCGAGGTCGACGGGGTCACCCTGGCCGAGGTCAGCGAGGTGCGGCCGGGCCAGCGCTTCGCCTTCGTGATGGACACCCGGCTGTGCGACGCGGTGTACGCGCTCGCGGACGGCTGCGACCTGCTGGTCATCGAGTCCACCTTCCTCGACGAGGACGCGTCCCTCGCCGAGGAGCACGGGCATCTGACGGCCGGTCAAGCGGCGCGCGTGGCGGCCGAGTCCGGGGTCCGCCATCTGGTGCTCACCCATTTCTCCCAGCGCTACACCGACCCCGAGGCCTTCGAGCGGCAGGCCCGCGGCGCCGGTTTCGCGGGGGAACTGACCGTCGCCCAGGACCTCGGCCGGGTCCCGGTGCCGCGCCGCCGCTGACCCGCCGCGGGCCGGTTCGCACCGCTGTGACCTGTACCGTTGCCGGGTGACGATCCCGAAGGCCGAACTCCATCTGCACATCGAAGGCACCCTCGAACCGGAGCTGGCCTTCGCCCTCGCCGAGCGCAACGGGGTCACCCTGCCGTTCGCGTCGGCGGACGCACTGCGCCGGGCGTACGCGTTCGAGGACCTGCAGTCGTTCCTCGACCTGTACTACGCGCTGATGGCCGTCCTCCGCACCGAGCAGGACTTCGCCGACCTCGCCGACGCCTACCTGGCGCGGGCCGCCGCGCAGGGCGTGCGGCACGCGGAGATCTTCTTCGACCCGCAGGCGCACACCGCGCGGGGGGTGCCGATCGGGACCGTCGTGGAGGGCCTGGCGCGGGCGCTGGACGGCAGCCGGGAGCGGCACGGCGTCAGCACTCGGCTGATCATGTGCTTCCTGCGCGACGAGTCCGCCGCGTCCGCGAGGGAGACCTTCGAGGCCGCGCGGTCGCACCTGCACCGCATCACGGCGGTCGGGCTGGACTCGGCCGAGGTGGGCCATCCGCCGTCGAAGTTCCGCGAGGTCTACGCGGCGGCCGCGGAGGCGGGGCTCCGGCGCGTGGCGCACGCCGGGGAGGAGGGCCCGCCCGCGTACGTACGGGAGGCCCTGGACGTCCTTGGCGTGGAGCGGATCGACCACGGCATCCGCAGCATGGAGGACCCGGAGCTGGTCGCCCGGCTGGTGCGCGACCAAGTCCCGCTGACCGTCTGCCCGTTGTCCAATGTGCGGCTGCGCTGTGTTCCCGCCCTGGCGGAGCACCCGCTGCCCGCGATGCTCGACGCGGGGCTGCTGGTCACCGTCAACTCCGACGACCCCGCCTACTTCGGCGGGTACGCCGGCGACAACTTCGACGCCCTGCGCGACGCGCTGGGCCTCGACGAGGACACCCTGCGGCGCCTGGCCCGCAACTCCTTCCACGCGGCCTTCCTGGACGACGAGGAGGACCTGCGCGCCCGCTATCTCGCCGAAGTGGACGCGTACGTCTTCTGAGTTCCCTGCCCGTTCCGGGGGCAGGCGTTCTGAGTACGCGCACTCATGCGGACCGCGTCCGCCGGACGGAGCATGGACTCATGGGAAAGCACCCGATACGGCCCCTGGCGGCCGTCACGCTGATCGTTGCGGTACCGGTCGCCGTCTGGGGCCTGCTGGGCCGGCAGGACGCCGCAGGCTTCCGCCCCTCCGAACTCGACTACCTGGTGCGGCCCTTCGACATCCCGGCCGGTGTGGAGACCGGCCTGGGCGTCGCGGCGGCGGTGCTGGCCGTGGGCGCCGCGACCCTGCTGGGGCTCGCCTCGCGTCGACCCGGGCCGGAGCGGTTCGACGGACGGTGGTGGCAGGTGCTCGGCCCGCTGGTGGCGGCCGGAGCGCTGGCCGGTGCGGGCTGGCGGGTTGTGACCGCGGGCGGCGTCGGCGCCAACATCGGCGCAGGGCTGGTGATCCTGTTCGGCGGCCCGCTGGTCGCCGCGCTGCTGGCCTGGTCGGCGGGGCGCGGTCTGTGGCTGGCCCGCGCACGGCGCCGCGGCCCCCGTCCGCCGCGCGGCGGCACGGGCGGCGCGGGCTGGCGGCCGGTGCCCCGCGAGGGCATGTGACGGCCGGGTAGTTGACGTATCGTCAGTTGTGGCTTCCGTCGTGCCGGCTCGCGTGCCGTCCGGCCTCGCGCCCCCGCCGGCGCGCCGCCTTCGACAGGGCCGCGCCGGCGCCGAACAGCACCGCACCGCCGCCGAACGCGGCAAACCCCAGCGGTGCCTTCGGCGCTCCCCACAAGTGCTCCGCGAAGGGGTCGGGCGGCACCGCGGCGCTGCCCGTGCCGCCCAGGAGGCCGAGGATCAGGGACACCCAGATCACGAACCCCGCGAGCGCGACGAGCAGTCCCAGCACCATCAGAGCGCGGCCCGGCCCCTGCCCCGGGGCGGCGACCGCGCCGTCCGGGTCGTCGTCCGGGTCGTCGTACGGACCGGCGTACGCCGCGTCAGGGACCTCCGGGCCGTCCGCCGCGGGCTCCGGCGGATCGTCCCGGTAGAGGTCGCGGCCCACCAGGAACTGCTCGTGCGCCGAGATGTACCGCCGCGTACGGCCGCGCGGCGCCGGGCCGCGGACGTCGCCGAGGTCGACGGCCACCGAGGGCGCGGCGGGCGGCGGGGGGTCGCCGCGAGCGGACCCGTCAGGGTCCTGTCCGGCCGGCTCCCGTTCCGGCTCGCGTCCCGGCAGCGCGTCCCGGTCGCCGCCCGAGGCCACCGACAGCCGCAGTTCGACATGCCCGATCCGCACCAGGTCGCCGTCCCGCAGCGGCCGCGGCGCCATGAGCCGGTCCCCGTTGAGGAACGTGCCGTTGGTCGAGCCCAGGTCGGCGAGGACGACATGGCTCCCGGCACGGTTCATCGCCGCGTGCCGCCTGCTGATCCCCTCGCCGTCGAGCCGGATGCCGCTCCCGGGCAGTCTGCCGATCTCGCAGTACCCGGCCGGGACGTCGTAGACGGTCCCCTCGTCCGGCCCGGACGTGACGATCAGCCGCGGTGGTGAAGCCGAAGGTCCGGGCATGTTCAGCCCCCGCCGTTCGTCCGCTTTCCTTCATGATCCGCCCGAGTGTCCGAACGGACAAACGCATACGCGCGGGGCCGCCGCGCGTACGATCGTCCGAACGACACCAGGTCGGGAGGAACCCCGGGTGGAAGACCAGCCCGTCCTCGATCCGCTGGCCGCCGTGCGCGCCGCGGACGACCCGGAGACCGATGTGTACCTGACCGGCACGGTCTTCCTGGACATCATCTTCACCGGTCTCGACACCGCGCCCGTACGCGGCACCGAGTCCTGGGCCCGCGGCATGGGCTCCAGCCCCGGCGGGGTCGCCAACATGGCCACCGCGCTGGCCCGGCTCGGCCTGCGCACCTGCCTGGCAGCCGCCTTCGGCGACGACATGTACGGCGACTACTGCTGGGACTCCCTCGCCGAGGGGGAGGACATCGACCTGGCGCCCTCCCGGAGGATCCCCGGCTGGCACTCGCCGGTCACCGTCTCGATGGCGTACGAGGGCGAGCGGACCATGGTCAGCCACGGCCACGAGGCCCCGCCGCCGGAGGAGGCGGCCCCGGTGTGCCCGCCGCCGAGCCGGGCCTGTGTGGCCTCGCTGGTGCCCGGCCGGCCGCGGCAGGAGTGGATCGGGCACGCCGCCCGGCACGGCAGCCGGGTCTTCGCCGACGTCGGCTGGGACGAGTCCGGCCGCTGGGACCCCTCCGACCTGAGCGATCTGGAGCACTGCGAGGCGTTCCTGCCCAATGCGGCGGAGGCGATGGCCTACACCCGCACCGACTGCCCCCGGGCCGCCGCCCGCAAGCTGGCCGAGCAGGTGCCGCTGGCGGTGGTGACGCTCGGCCCCGAGGGCGCCTACGCGGTGGACTCCGGTTCCGGGCAGTGCGCGCAGGTGCCCGCGCTCGACGTGGAGGCCCTCGACCCGACCGGGGCGGGCGACGTCTTCGTCGCGGCCTTCGTGACCGGCACGCTCGCCGGCTGGGCGCTGGACGACCGCCTGTCCTTCGCCTGCCTGGCCGCAGCCCTGTCGGTGCAGGAGTTCGGCGGCTCGCTGTCGGCGCCCGGCTGGATCGAGATCGCCGCGTGGTGGCAGCACGCCAAGGCCTACGACGACCAGGACCGCACCGCGCTGCGCCGCTACGCCTTCCTGGACGACCTGCTCCCCACCGGCACCCGCCGCTGGCCGCTGCGCCGCGCGGTGCCGACGATCGGCTTCCGCCCGTACCGCTGAGGGGGTCGCCTCACGCGACCGTGCCGGGCAGCGCGCCGCCCCCGCCCGCGCTGTCCGCGAGCGCGACCTACGACGCGCCGTCCGCCGACAGGCCGGTGCGCGGTTCCGGACCCGTTCGAGCAGGGCGTATCCGGGCGTGCGCCGAATCGACGGGGCGGACAGCAGGGTGATCGCTGCCGCCTCCCGGCGACGGACCGCGGATCGCACGGGCCGTCGAGAGCCGGGGCGTGCGAGGTCACGCCGGACAGGCGCTTGCGTGCCAGGTCGCCCGGCGGGCCGCCGCGGGTGGGGGCGAGGACGATCCCCTACGCATGGACGACGATCACCGGTGAGGCACCTCGTCGAGCGTGTAGTCGGCCGTCGCGGACTTCCGGGCGCGGCCCAGTACGTCGTCGGGCGTCTGCGTTCGCGCCTGCTCGATCAGTCATCGGCGCAGGTACTCCTCGAGGGCCTGGTGCACCGCGAGCGCCCGGTGCCCGAGCGTGCGGTGCACGTCGCCGGGGACGTCCGTGATCCGGATGTTCGCCATGCCGCCACGCTGCCATGCCGCACGCCTCCCCGCCCGCGTATCGCTCTCGGGTTCACACCCTGCGCTGAAGCACCTGCCCCGGCCAGGGGTCGCCTTCGGCCCGCGGCACGGTGAACGGTTCCGCCCGGGTGAAGCCGAGCGCCTCGTACTGCCGCACGAGCCGCCCGTCGCCGCCCGCGTAGCAGTCGACCCGCAGCAGGCCCACGTCCCGGCGGCGGGCCTCGGCGACCGCGTCGTCGACCAGCGCGGCGCCGATGCCGCTCCCGGAGCGCGCGCGGTCGGTGACCAGCAGCCGGATGTACAGCTCGGGCTCGCCGGCCGGCGGCGTGAACTGCGGGGGCTCCTCGGCGAGCACGCACACCCCGGCGACCTCGCCGCCCACCTCGGCGACGCGCAGCAGGTACTCCTCGGTGTACCGGCGGGTCCGGTCGACGGCCGCCGGGCGGGACGACCACGGCTCGGTGCCCCACTGCCCGGTGCGGCCGCGCGCGGTGAGCCAGGCGACGGCGCGGTCGAGCAGGGCGAGCGTGGCGGGGAGGTCGCCGGGGCCTCCGGTGCGGATCTGCATGGCGCAGTTCTACCCGTCGCGTGACGCAGCGTAAAACCCCTCGGCACCTCCGTCGCACCGACGTACCCTTGAACCCCAAGCCCAGTGGTATGTCGAAGAGCAGAAGGCGGGATGAGCAGGCCGAAGTGCCTGGCCCATGACACAGACACCGACAACGCAGCAACCGCAGGCGAGCGCCCACTTCGTCGTACCGGCCAAGCACCCCATGGTGACTGTCCTGGGGTCCGGCGACTCGCTCCTGCGCGTGATCGAGAAGGCGTTCCCGGCCGTCGACATCCATGTACGAGGCAATGAGATCAGCGCGACCGGCGAATCGGCCGACGTCGCCCTGGTCCAGCGCCTCTTCGACGAAATGATGCTGGTGCTGCGCACCGGACAGCCGATGACGGAGGACGCCGTGGAGCGGTCGATCGCCATGCTCCGCCAGGACAGCGGAGACGACGGCCTGGAGGAGACCCCTTCCCAGGTCCTGACCCAGAACATCCTGTCCAGCCGGGGCCGCACGATCCGCCCCAAGACGCTGAACCAGAAGCGCTATGTCGACGCCATCGACAAGCACACGATCGTCTTCGGGATCGGGCCCGCGGGCACCGGAAAGACCTACCTGGCGATGGCCAAGGCCGTGCAGGCCCTGCAGTCCAAGCAGGTCAACCGGATCATCCTGACCCGTCCCGCCGTCGAGGCCGGCGAGCGGCTCGGCTTCCTGCCGGGCACGCTCTACGAGAAGATCGACCCGTACCTGCGCCCGCTGTACGACGCGCTGCACGACATGGTCGACCCCGACTCCATCCCGCGCCTCATGGCGAGCGGGACGATCGAGGTCGCCCCGCTGGCGTACATGCGCGGCCGTACGCTCAACGACGCGTTCATCATCCTCGACGAGGCGCAGAACACCAGCGCCGAGCAGATGAAGATGTTCCTCACCCGGCTCGGCTTTGACTCCAAGATCGTCATCACCGGCGACGTCACGCAGGTCGACCTCCCGGGCGGCACGAAGAGCGGCCTGCGCCAGGTCGTGGACATCCTGGACGGCGTCGAGGACGTGCACTTCTCGCGCCTGACGAGCACCGATGTCGTACGCCATAAGCTGGTCGGGCGCATCGTGGACGCCTACGAGCGCTACGACGACCTCAACGGCAACCGAAACGGCAACGGAAAGTAGCCACCGAAGCACTATGGCGATCGACGTCAACAACGAATCCGGCTGGGATTTCGACGAGGCGGCTGTGCTCGACATCAGCCGTTACGCCCTGCAGCACATGCGCATCCATCCGCTGTCCGAGCTCTCGGTCATCGCGATCGACGCCGACGCCATGGAGCAGCTGCACATCCAGTGGATGGACGAACCGGGCCCCACCGACGTCATGTCCTTCCCGATGGACGAACTGCGTCCCGGGAAGGACGACGAGGAGCCCCCGCAGGGCCTGCTCGGGGACATCGTGCTCTGCCCCGAGGTGGCCAAGCAGCAGGGCGCGGCGGCCACGACGAAGCACTCCATGGACGAGGAGCTCCAACTGCTCACCGTCCACGGGGTGCTGCACCTGCTCGGCTACGACCACGACGAGGCCGACGAGAAGGCCGAGATGTTCGGCCTGCAGAAGGCCATCCTCGACGGCTGGCGCGCCGAGCGCGGCATCCAGGGCCCCTCCCCGGCCCCGACCACCACCCACTGATCACGATGGTGGTCTATGCCGTCCTGCTGGTCGTCGTCGCCTGGCTCGCCGCCTGCGCCGAGGCCGGCATCGCCCGCATGTCCCGCTTCCGCGCCGAGGCGGCCCTGCGGGCGGGCCGCCGGGGCGCGGACAAGCTCCTGGCGGTCGCCTCGGACCCCACGCGCTATCTCAATGTGGCCCTGCTGGTGCGCGTGGCGTGCGAGATGGCCGCGGCGGTGCTCGTCACGGTGCTGTGCGTACGGCACTTCGAGCCGACCTGGCAGGCGCTGCTCGTCGCCATCGGCGTGATGATCGTCGTCTCGTACGTGGCCGTGGGCGTGTCCCCGCGCACCATCGGCCGCCAGCACCCGCTGAACACGGCCACCGCGGCGGCGTACGTCCTGCTGCCGCTGGCCAGGGTGATGGGCCCGATCCCCGCGCTGCTGATCCTCCTCGGCAACGCGTTCACCCCCGGCAAGGGCTTCCGGCAGGGCCCGTTCGCCTCCGAGGCCGAACTGCGGGCGCTGGTCGACCTCGCCGAGAGCGAGTCCCTGATCGAGGACGAGGAGCGCCGCATGGTGCACTCCGTCTTCGAGCTCGGCGACACACTGGTGCGCGAGGTGATGGTGCCGCGCACCGAACTGGTCGCCATCGAGCGCTTCAAGACGCTCCGGCAGGCCATGACGCTCGCCCTGCGCAGCGGGTTCTCCCGCATCCCCGTCACGGGGGAGAGCGAGGACGACATCGTCGGCATCGTCTACCTCAAGGACCTCGCCCGGCGCATGCACATCAACCGCGACGCCGAGACCGACCCGGTCTCCTCGGTGATGCGCCCGGCCGCCTTCGTGCCCGACACCAAGAACGCCGGCGACCTGCTGCGCGAGATGCAGCGCGAGCGCAACCACGTCGCCGTCGTCATCGACGAGTACGGCGGCACGGCCGGCATCGTCACCATCGAGGACATCCTGGAGGAGATCGTCGGCGAGATCACCGACGAGTACGACCGCGAGCTGCCGCCCGTCGAGGACCTGGGCGACGGCCGCTACCGGGTGACGGCCCGCCTCGACCTGGGCGACCTCGGCGAGCTGTACGGGGTCGACCTGGACGACGAGGACGTGGAGACCGTCGGCGGCCTGCTCGCCAAGATCCTCGGCCGGGTGCCCATCCCGGGCGCCTCCGCGGTCGTGGAACTGCCCGAGACCGCCTCGGCCCCCGACGCCCCGGCGGCGCTGCGCCTGACCGCCGAGGCCCCGTCGGGGCGCCGCAACCGGATCGGCGCGGTGCTGGTCGACCCGCTGCCCGCCCCCGTGGCGGACGCGGGCAGCGACGCCCAGGACGGCGCCGTACGCGGCTAGGACCTGCCCCGGGAATCCGTCCCCGGCGGGCAGTTCGCGGCGGATACGCTGACCGCATGAGCGACGAGCAGCCCGTGCAGGACCCCGAGGACCGCAAGATCATCACGCTGGCCCGCTCGGCGCGGGCCCGGGGCGGCGTCCCCGAGGGTGCGGCCGTGCGGGACGGGACGGGGCGCACCTACGTCGCGGGCACGGTGGCACTGCCGTCGCTGGCGCTCAGTGCCCTGCGGACCGCCGTCGCCATGGCCGTCGCGAGCGGCGCCACGTCCCTGGAGGCCGCGGCGGTCGTTTCGGCGGCCGACGCGGTGCCCGAGCAGGACCTGGCCGCCGTGCGCGACCTCGGCGGCCCGGGCACGCCGGTGCTCCTCGCGGGCCCGGACGGCGCGGTGCGCGCCACCGTCCGCACGGAGTGACCCGCGGCGGGCTCCCGGCCGCCGGGCGCGTGCGTCGGGCGGGCCCGGAGGATCAGGGACAATGGTCGCCATGAGCGTTCGTACCGAGACCACTGCCCCCGCCCACCGGGCCGGCTTCGCCTGCTTCGTGGGCCGCCCCAACGCGGGCAAGTCGACCCTGACCAACGCTCTGGTCGGGACGAAGGTGGCGATCACCTCCAACCGTCCGCAGACCACCCGGCACACCGTGCGCGGCATCGTGCACCGGCCGGACGCGCAGCTCGTGCTGGTCGACACCCCGGGACTGCACAAGCCCCGCACCCTGCTCGGCGAGCGGCTCAACGACGTGGTCCGCACCACCTGGGCCGAGGTCGACGTGATCGGCTTCTGCCTGCCCGCGAACGAGAAGCTGGGCCCCGGTGACCGCTACATCGCCAAGGAGCTGGCGGAGGTCCGCAAGACCCCCAAGGTCGCGATCGTCACCAAGACCGACCTGGTGGACTCCAAGCGCCTCGCCGAGCAGCTCATCGCCATCCACCAGCTGGGCGCCGAAGTCGGCATCGAGTGGGCCGAGATCATCCCCGTCTCCGCCGTCGGCGACACCCAGGTCGGCCTCCTCGCCGACCTGCTGGTCCCGCTCCTCCCCGAGGGCCCGGCCCTCTACCCGGAGGGCGACCTGACCGACGAGCCCGAGCAGGTCATGGTCGCCGAGCTGATCCGCGAGGCCGCGCTGGAGGGTGTGCGCGACGAACTGCCGCACTCCATCGCCGTGGTGGTCGAGGAGATGCTGCCCCGCGAGGACCGCCCGGCGGACCGGCCGCTGCTCGACATCCACGCCAACATCTACATCGAGCGGCCCAGCCAGAAGGGCATCATCATCGGCCCCAAGGGCGCCCGGCTGAAGGAGGTCGGCACCACCTCCCGCCGCCACATCGAGGCCCTGCTCGGCACGCCGGTCTTCCTCGACCTGCACGTGAAGGTGGCCAAGGACTGGCAGCGCGACCCGAAGCAGCTGCGCAAGCTGGGCTTCTAGGGCGCCGCCCGGCCGCGGCGGGCCGCGGTCAGGTGCCCTCCTTCAGGACGGTGCGGATCAGCTCGTGCTGGGCCTCGGTCAGGTGCGGGTCGGCGCAGTGCACCGTGCGCGCGTCGACCGTGATCTCGTAGTGGAAGCCGTCCGGGACTCCGGGCTGCGGCCCCTCCCCGCCCGCGGCGAGCGCGTCGCGGGCCAGGGCGTGCAGCCGGAAGGCGTCGGGCCGGCCGGCCGTGTCCAGCGCGGCCCGGCGCTCGATCCCCGCGAAACCGCCGGAGCGGATCACCTGTATGCGCATGGGGGGCGCCTACCCCTGGACGGGGGGCTGCGCACCTTCCGGTGCCGGTGCCTGGCGCGGGAGTTCGGATCCGCCGGCGGCCGGCGTGGCGATGCCGACGTCGCTCCAGGCCCTGGCGACGGCCGTGCGCTCCTCGCCGTCCTCGCCGTAACGGGCGGCGGCCGCCGCCACCGTGGCGCGGGCGAACTCCGCGAAGTCGGCACGCGGTGAGAGCCCGCCGCCGGTCAGCGTGTCGTACCAGATCCGCCCGGCGCGCTCCCAGGCGTGCCCGCCCAGCGCGGTGGCGGCCAGGTGGAACGCCCGGTTGGGGATGCCGGAGTTGATGTGGACGCCGCCGTTGTCGCGGGAGGTGCGCACATAGCCGTCCATGTGGGCGGGCTGCGGGTCCTTGCCGAGCACGTCGTCGTCGTAGGCCGTGCCGGGGGCCTTCATGGAGCGCAGGGCGGCGCCGGTGACGCGCGGGGCGAGCAGCCCGGCGCCGATGAGCCAGTCGGCCTCGCCGGCCGTCTGTCCGAGCGCGTACTGCTTGATCAGCGAGCCGAAGACGTCGGACACCGACTCGTTGAGCGCGCCGGACTGGCCGAAGTAGTCCAGGTTGGCGGTGTACTGCGTGACGCCGTGGGTGAGTTCGTGGCCGATGACGTCGACGGGCAGCGTGAAGTCGAGGAAGAGCTCCCCGTCGCCGTCACCAAAGACCATCCGCTCGCCGTTCCAGAAGGCGTTGTTGTAGTCGCGGCCGTAGTGCACGGTCGCGTCCAGCGGCAGGCCCGCGTCGTCGATGGAGTGCCGGCCGTACGCGGTCAGGTACAGCTCGAAGGTCGCGCCGAGCCCGTCGTAGGCCCGGTTGACCGTTGCGTCGGCGACCGGCGCCTCGCCCTCGCCGCGGACCGTCGCGCCCGGCAGGTCCTCCCCGTGCCGGGCGTCGCCGATGGTGCGCCGCGGCTGCTCCGAGGGTTCCGCCCCCGCCACCGGGAGCGTTCCGATGACGGTGGTCAGCCGGCGCCGGGTGCGTTGCGCGGCGTCCTGCTCCAGGGTGCGGCGGGAGGGGCCGGCCAGCGCGCTGTCCGGATTGCGGGCGATCCGGTCCAGGACGTGCGGCGGCACGATCGTGCAGAAAACGGGTGTGTGCTCCATGGTCGGCAATGTGGCACGCCGCGTCTCCCGTGTCACCAGCTGTGACGGCGATTGCCGCAAAGTGCGGAGAATTACGTTTTTCATGTCAACGCGGGCGGTCTTGCATACTGAGAAGAACGCCGCGACGGCTGCGGGGCGACCCGGGGCTCGGTTAGGGTCGGACGCATCATGCGTTTCGGGATGCTTCTCCTTAGCTGCCGCGGCGAGGGCCTGTAGTCCAGGTCGACTCCCTCCCCGCGGAGTGTGGCGTTGTCGGAGAGCCAGCGCCGGTCGGCCGCTTCTGAAGCCGCAACCGAGGAGCACCCCCGCACATGTCCACCCCCAACGCCGTCGGCCGTCCCACGCCCATCACCGCCGCGACCGTACGCCAGCGCCCCACGACGATGCCGGTGCACAAGTACCGGCCGTACGAGGCCGTGGAGATCCCGGACCGCACCTGGCCCGGCAACCGGATCACCAAGGCGCCGCGCTGGCTGTCCACCGACCTGCGCGACGGCAACCAGGCCCTGATCGACCCGATGTCGCCCGCCCGCAAGCGCGCGATGTTCGACCTGCTGGTGTCGATGGGCTACAAGGAGATCGAGGTCGGCTTCCCCGCCTCCGGCGAGACCGACTTCGCCTTCGTGCGCTCCATCATCGAAGAGGGCGCGATCCCCGACGACGTCACGATCTCCGTGCTGACCCAGGCCCGCGAGGAGCTCATCGAGCGCACCGTGGAGTCCCTGCGCGGCGCGGCCCGCGCGACCGTCCACCTGTACAACGCGACCGCCCCGACCTTCCGCCGGGTGGTCTTCCGCGGCTCCAAGGAGCAGATCCGGCAGATCGCCGTGGACGGCACGCGGCTGGTCATGGAGTACGCGGACAAGATCCTGGGCGGCGGCGGTCAGGAGACCGTCTTCGGCTACCAGTACAGCCCGGAGATCTTCACCGACACCGAGCTGGACTTCGCCCTGGAGGTCTGCGAGTCGGTCATGGACGTCTGGCAGCCCGAGGAGGGCCGCGAGATCATCCTGAACCTGCCGGCGACCGTGGAGCGCTCCACGCCCTCCACGCACGCCGACCGCTTCGAGTGGATGTCGCGCAACCTGTCGCGCCGCGAGTACGTGTGCCTGTCGGTGCACCCCCACAACGACCGCGGCACGGCCGTCGCCGCCGCCGAACTGGCGCTGATGGCGGGTGCGGACCGCATCGAGGGCTGCCTGTTCGGCCAGGGCGAGCGCACCGGCAACGTGGACCTGGTCACCCTGGGCATGAACCTGTTCAGCCAGGGCGTGGACCCGATGATCGACTTCTCGCAGATCGACGAGATCCGCCGCACCGCCGAGTACTGCAACCAGATGGAGGTCCACCCGCGCCACCCGTACGTGGGCGACCTGGTCTACACGTCCTTCTCCGGCTCCCACCAGGACGCCATCAAGAAGGGCTTCGACGCCATGGAGGCGGACGCGGCCGCCCAGGGGAAGACGGTCGATGACATCGAGTGGGCGGTCCCGTACCTGCCGATCGACCCCAAGGACGTCGGCCGCTCCTACGAGGCCGTGATCCGCGTGAACTCGCAGTCCGGCAAGGGCGGCGTCGCGTACGTCCTGAAGAACGACCACAAGCTGGACCTGCCGCGCCGGATGCAGATCGAGTTCTCGAAGATCATCCAGGCCAAGACCGACGCCGAGGGCGGCGAGGTCACCCCGAAGGAGATCTGGGCGATCTTCGAGGACGAGTACCTGCCGACCCCGGACAACGCCTGGGGCCGCATCGCTCTGCGCTCCGCCCAGACCTCGACCAGCAGCGACGGCGCCGACACCCTCACCGTCGAGGCGGCCGTGGACGGTGCGGAGACGGTCCTGACCGGCACCGGCAACGGCCCCATCTCGGCGTTCTTCGACGCGCTGGCCGCCGTGGGAGTCGACGCCCGCCTGCTGGACTACACCGAGCACACCATGAGCGAGGGGGCCAGCGCCCAGGCCGCCTCGTACATCGAGTGCGCGATCGACGGAAAGGTCCTGTGGGGCATCGGCATCGACGCCAACACCACCCGTGCCTCGCTGAAGGCGGTCGTCTCCGCCGTCAACCGCGCGACCCGCTGAATCACCGCGAACGGTGAACCGGCCACGGCACCCGCCCGGGTGCCGTGGCCGATTCTTGTATTCGGCCCTCTCGTGGTACTGACTCCGCGTTGCTCATGTGGCTAACATCACGTCATTACGGCGCCGTTGCCGGAGCGTTACCCGCGCCTACGGCCCGTAACGGGACGAACCGGGATTTATCCGGATGAGCGGCCGGAGGGTGCGAAGTGCTCCACATCAAGGGCTTGTGCCTCTTGGGCGTGCGGACGGTCTGGCACACCGAGGGCGACGGGGAGTTCTTCTGTGCAGGCTGCGGCGGCGACCGCGGCTACCGGCGGCGCACCGGCACCCGGCGGCTGACCGTCCTCGGTCTGCCGCTGCTGCCACGCGGTTCGGCCGGCACCGTCGTGGAGTGCGTCGTGTGCCGCGCCCGCTCCGGCCCCGAGGCCCTGGAGCAGCCGACCACCACCGTCTTCTCCGCCATGCTGCGCGACGCCGTCCACACCGTTGCCCTCGCCGTCCTCACCGCGGGCGGCTCCACGGGACGGGCCGCCCGCGAGACGGCCGTGGAGGCGGTCCGCACGGCCGGCTTCACCGACTGCACCGAGGACCAGCTGCTCGGCCTGCTCGCCGCCATCGTCGCCGACGAGGGCCGCTTCCCCGGCGCCGCCGGCTCCCTCCCGGCGGAGGGCCTCGCCGACTCCCTCGACGGCTGCGGCAGCTGGCTCTCCATCGAGCTGCACGAGGCCCTGGAACCGCTCTCCCGCCACCTCGCCCCCCAGGGGCGTGAACGCGTCCTCCTCCAGGGCGCCCGTATCGCCCTGGCCGACGGCCCGTACCTGCCCGCGGAGCGCGAGGTGCTGGGCGCCGTCGGCCGCTGCCTCGGCCTGGTCGGCGAGGACACGGCCCGGATCCTGGAGGCCGCGGCCCGCACGCCCTCCTGAGGCGTACTCCCCGGGGAGTAACGCGGCCCGCCCCGCACCCCGGGCAGTAACGCGCGGCTCCCTCCCGGGCCCGACGAAAGAGCGCCCGCGCGCCGGAAGTCTGGAAGCACCAGACCACCGGCCCGGAGGGAGGCCCGCGATGGGGGCCCCGACCACTGAGACCACACCGGCGGCCGTGCCGCCGCCGACACGACGGGACGGCCGCCGCGGCGCCCGCGCGATCCCCTGGGCCGTGCTCGCCCTGTGGATCGCCGTCCTGGCGCTCGCCGGCCCCCTGGCGGGCAGGCTCGCCGACGCCCAGCAGAACCGGGCGGTGGACTACCTCCCGGTGAGTGCCGACTCCACGCAGGTCGCCCGCCTCCAGGACGCGCTGCCCGGCGGCGAGGCCACCGAACTCGTCGTCGTCTACCACCGCGACGGCGGGCTGACCGCCGCCGACCGGGACCGGGCCGCCGCCCAGATCGCCGGCATCGCGCGGGCCCACCCGCTCACCGGCGACGCACCGCGGCCCGTCATGTCGCACGGCGACACGCTGATGTACCCGGTGGCGAGCACGGAGCCGGGCCAGGACGACGAGGCCAGGAACGCCTTCGTCGCCGACGTCCGCGACCGGGCCGAGGGCGGCGGTGGGCTGACCGCCCAGGTGGGCGGCCCCGGCGCGCTCAACACCGACCTGAAGGAGGTCTACTCCTCCCTCGACGGGCCGCTGCTGTGGACCACCGTCGCCGTGGTCGCCGTCCTGCTGATCCTCATCTACCGCAGTCCGCTGCTGTGGCTGCTGCCGCTGGTCGTCGCGGGCGTCGCCGACGCCGCGGCCATGGCCGGGGTCTACGGGCTCCACCGGGCCTTCGACATCACCGTCACGGGCCAGAGCCAGGGCGTCATGACCATCCTCGTCTTCGGCGCGGGCACCGACTACGCGCTGCTGCTCGTCTCCCGCTACCGCGAGGAACTGCGCCGGATCCAGCGCCCGTACGACGCGATGCGCGCCGCGCTGCGCGGCTGCGGCCCCGCGATCCTCGCCTCCTCCGGGACCGTCGCCGCCGGACTGCTGTGCCTGCTCGCCGCCGACCTCAACAGCAGCCGGGGCATGGGCCCGATCGCCGCCGTCGGGGTGGTGTGCGCGCTGCTGGCGACGACCACCCTGCTGCCCGCGCTGCTGGTGCTGCTGGGACGGCGGGTGTTCTGGCCGCTGGTGCCCGCGTACGGCAGCGAAGTGCCGCGCCCGCGCGGCCTGTTCGCGGCGATGGGCGGCTCGGCGGCACGCCGTCCGCTGACCGTGCTCGCCGGCGGCGCCGTCCTGCTCGGGGCGCTCGCGCTCGGGACCCTGGCCCTGCCCGGCAGCCTGCGGAACGACGACACGTTCACCAGCGCCCCCGAGTCCGTCGCCGCGATGCGCACCCTCGCCGAGGCCGACCCCGGCCGCTCCGCGCAGCCGATCACCGTCATGGCGCCCACCGGCCGGACGGCGCAGGTGCTGGCCGCGGTCCGCAGCACCGAGGGCGTCGCGTCCGCCGAGCCCGGACGCAGCGGCGCCGGCTGGACCGAGATGTCGGTGACCGCGAAGGCGCCGCCGGAGTCGGCCGGCGAGACCGCGACCATCCACGCCCTGCGGGCGGAGCTGGACGGCCCGTACGGCGCCCACGTGGGCGGTCCCGGCGCCCAGCAGGCCGACCTGGCCGACACCAGCTCCCGCGACCGCCGGGTCGTCGTGCCGCTCGTCCTGGCCGCCGTGCTGCTGATCCTCGTCGTGCTGCTGCGCAGCCTGGTCGCGCCGCTGCTGCTCGTGGCGGCCGTGATCGCGGTGTGGGGCGCCGCGCTGGGCATCGGCGGACTGGTCTTCGGGCCGCTGTTCGGCTTCGCGGGCACGGACCCGGGGCTGCCGCTGCTGTCGTTCGTCTTCCTCGTCGCCCTCGGGGTCGACTACGGCATCTTCCTCATGCACCGGATGCGCGAGGAGTCGCTGGCCGGAGCCCCCGCGGCCGCCGCGGCCGTCACCGCGCTGCGCACCACGGGCGGGGTGATCGCCTCGGCGGGGCTGGTGCTGGCGGCCACCTTCTCGGTGCTGCTCAACATGCCGCTGGTGTCGCTGGTCGAGCTGGGCTTCGTCATCGCCGTGGGCGTCCTGCTGGACACCTTCCTGGTGCGCACCTACCTGGTCACCTCCGCGAGCGTGGCGCTGCGCGAGCGGCTGTGGTGGCCGGGCCGGCTCAGCCGGCCGCGTACGGGGCCGTGAGCCGGCCTGTGAACCGGTCTGTCCCCCCGCCGGCATGCGCCGGATGTGCGAGGAGTCGTAGGCGGGGCCTCGCGGCTGGCGCGGCTGTCACCGCGCTGCGGACCACGGGCGGGGTGATCGCCTCTGGTCACCTCTACGAGCGTGGCGCTGCGCGAGCGGCTGAGCGGGCCCGGCCGGCCGCGCACGGGCCCGTGAGCCGGCCTGTGAACCGGTCTGTCCCCCCGCCGACCCCGTAACGGAAGATGGAGCCGTGCCGAAGCCGCCGCCCCTCCCGCCCGCCGTCCGCGCGCACAAGGACGCCGCCCTCGCCGTGGGCGTGCTCGCGCTCCAGTGCGCCATGGGCGCCCTCCTGCCGGCCGGGCAGGGGCACCGCCCGGACGCGGTGGGGTGGGCGCTGCTGGTGGTCACCGCGCTGGTGCTGGCGGCCCGGCGGCGGTGGCCGATGACCGTGATGCTCGTCATGGTCGCGGCCGTCGCCCCGTACCACGCCATGGACAACCTGCACCTGGCCGTGGTCCCGGCCAGCATGGTGGCGGTCTACTCGCTGGCGGTCGCCGGGCCGCCGCCGCGCACCTACCTCACCGTGGCGGCGGTCGTCGCGATCATGGTCGGCGTGATGTCGGCGACGCCGGACCGGCACGCGGCGACCGACATGCTGCGCAGCGGCGGCTGGGTGGTGGCGGTGGCGCTGACCGGCGAGGCGGTCCGCATCCACCGCAAGTACGTGGCCGCCATCGTCGGGCGCGCCGAACGCGCGGAACGCACCCGCGAGGAGGAGGCGGCCCGCCGCGTCGCCGAGGAGCGGCTGCGGATCGCCCGCGACCTGCACGACCTGCTCGCCCACAGCATCACCCTCATCGGCGTGCAGACCTCGGTCGCCGCCCACGTCCTGCTCGCCGACCCCGACCGGCTGGACCGCACCGCCGTCGCCGGCGCCCTCGACAGCATCGCCGGCACCTGCCGCGACGCCCGCGCCGAACTGCGCGCCACCCTCCAGGTACTGCGCGGCGACGACGAGCGCGGCCCACTGCCGGGCCTGGCCGCCGTGGCCGACCTGGCCCGTTCCGCCGAAGCGGCCGGCGCCCGGGTGGAACTGGCCGTCGCGGCCGGCGCGGACGGGGTGCCCCCGGCGATCGGGGCGGCCGCCTACCGCATCGTGCAGGAGGCGCTGACCAACGCCGTACGGCACGCCGGGGGCACCTCGGTGCGGGTCGGGCTGGAACTCGGCACCGACCCGGACCGGGGCACCGCCCTGCGGATCGCCGTCACCGACGACGGCCCCTGCCCCGGCACAGGGCCCGGGAGCGAACCGGAACGCCCCGACGCCCGCTGGCGCCCCTGGCGCGCCGTGGCACCGCCCAGGGCGCCCGTGGACGCCGCCCCGGCGGAGACCGGGCCCGCCGCCGGCTACGGCCTCGTCGGGATGCGGGAGCGGGCCCGCAGCGTCGGCGGGACGCTCACCGCCGGGCCGCGCCCCGAGGGCGGTTTCCAGGTCGCCGCCGTCCTGCCGCTGGCCGGGGGTACCGCGTGATCCGCGTGCTGCTCGCCGACGACCAGACGCTGGTCCGCGAGGCCTTCGCGATGCTGGTCGAGTCCGCCCCGGACATGGCGGTCGTCGGCCACGCGGCCACCGGCCGGGAGGCCGTCTCCGCCGCCCGGGCCTGCCGTGCCGACGTCGTCGTGATGGACATCCGCATGCCCGACCTCGACGGCATCGAGGCGACCCGGCTCATCGCGGCCGACGACGACCTCGCGGGGGTGCGCGTGCTGGTGCTCACCACCTACGACACCGACGACCACGTCGTCCCGGCGCTGCGCGCGGGCGCCAGCGGCTTCCTGGTCAAGGACACCCGCCCCGCCGAACTCCTCGACGCCATCCGCACGGTCGCCGCCGGTGAGGCGCTGCTCTCGCCAGGGCCCACCGCACGCCTGATCGCCCGGGTGCTGCGCCTGCCGGACGGCCCGGGGCCCGGCGTCCCGGCTCCGGGGCGGACGGCCGTGCTGTCCGGACGGGAACGCCAGGTGCTCGTCCTCGTGGCGCGCGGCCTGAACAACACCGAGGTCGCCGAGGCGCTGGGCCTCAGCCCGCTCACCGCCAAGACCCATGTCAGCCGGATCATGGGCAAGCTCGGTGCCCGCGACCGCGCGCAGTTGGTGATCGCCGCCTACGAGTCGGGACTGGTCAGTCCCGGCGGCTGACCCATCGGACCGCCCTGCCGCGCGGGGTGTTGCTCAGTGCGCGGCCACGACCAGCGCCAGCGCGACCAGGGCCGGGACGGTCTGCACGAACAGGATGCGGCGGCTCGCGGTCGCCGCGCCGTACACCCCGGCGACGGCCACGCAGATCAGGAAGAACAGCTTCGCCTGGAAGCCGACCGGGTCCGACGCCAGCGCGCCCCACACCAGTCCCGCGGCCAGAAAGCCGTTGTAGAGGCCCTGGTTGGCCGCCAGCGCCTTGCTCTCGCGGGCGAACTCCTCGGTGGTGCCGAAGGAGGCGCGGGCGCGCGGTGTGGTCCACAGGAACATCTCCAGGACCAGGATGTAGGCATGCAGGGCCGCTATGAGCAGCACGGCGACGGTTGCGGTGATCGACATGGGCCGTAGCGTACGTTGCGTGCCGGGCGCCCCGCGCCGTGCGGGAGAATGGGCGCCATGAGTCTGTTCCGCGACGACGGCATCGTGCTGCGCACCCAGAAGCTGGGCGAGGCGGACCGGATCATCACGCTGCTCACCCGCCGCCACGGCCGGGTGCGCGCGGTGGCCCGCGGAGTGCGCCGCACGAAGTCGAAGTTCGGGGCCCGGCTGGAGCCCTTCTCCCATGTGGACGTGCAGTTCTTCGCCCGCGGGGGAGAACTCGTCGGGCGCGGGCTGCCGCTGTGCACGCAGGGCGAGACGATCACCCCGTACGGCAGCCGGATCGTCACCGACTACGCCCGGTACACCGCGGGCACCGCGATGCTGGAGACCGCCGAGCGCTTCACCGACCACGAGGGCGAACCGGCGGTGCAGCAGTACCTGCTCCTCGTCGGCGGCCTGCGCACCCTCGCCGGCGACGATCACGACCCGCGCCTGGTGCTCGACGCCTTCCTGCTGCGTTCCCTGGCGGTCAACGGCTACGCGCCCAGCTTCGGCGACTGCGCGAAGTGCGGGATGCCCGGACCGAATCGGTTCTTTTCGGTCGCGGCGGGAGGAGTCGTATGCGGCGAGTGCCGCCCGGCCGGAAGCGTCGTACCCTCACTGGAGTCCCTGGAACTCCTCGGGGCGCTGCTCGGCGGCGACTGGGAGACCGCGGACGCGTGCGAGCCGCGCCATTGCCGTGAGGGCAGCGGGCTGGTCGCCGCCTACCTGCAGTGGCATCTGGAGCGCGGGCTGCGCTCGCTGCGGTTCATCGACAAGTAGATACACACGGAAGTGGAGAGCAGGCGCATGGCTGTACGCGGGATTCTGAGCCGCCCCCGACGCGAGTACCGGGCTCCCGACCCGCACCCGTCCGGCGCCCGGCCACCCAAGATCCCGGGCGAGCTGGTCCCGCAGCACGTCGCCATCGTCATGGACGGCAACGGCCGCTGGGCCAAGGAGCGCGGCCTGCCCCGCACCGAGGGCCACAAGATCGGCGAGTCCGTCGTCCTCGACGTCCTCAAGGGCTGCCTGGACATCGGCGTCAAGAACCTCTCGCTGTACGCCTTCTCCACCGAGAACTGGAAGCGCTCCCCCGACGAGGTCCGCTTCCTGATGAACTTCAACCGCGACGTCATCCACCGCCGCCGTGACGAGATGCACGAGATGGGCATCCGCATCCGCTGGGCCGGGCGCATGCCGCGGCTGTGGAAGTCCGTGGTCAAGGAGCTCCAGGTCGCGGAGGAGATGACCCGCGACAACGACGCGATGACGCTGTACATGTGCGTCAACTACGGCGGCCGCGCCGAGATCGCCGACGCGGCGGTGCGCATGGGCGAGGACATAAAGGCGGGTCGCCTGGATCCCTCCAAGGTCACCGAGAAGACCCTCGCGAAGTACATGTACCACCCGGACATGCCCGATGTGGACCTCTTCGTCCGCCCCTCCGGCGAGCAGCGCACCTCCAACTTCCTGATCTGGCAGTCCGCCTACGCCGAGATGGTCTTCCAGGACGTGCTCTGGCCCGACTTCGACCGCCGCGACCTGTGGCGCGCCTGCCTGGAGTACGCCTCCCGCGACCGCCGCTTCGGCGGCGCGATCCCCAACGAGCTGATGTCCGCCGAGGGCGGGGCGGCGGCCCCGCAGGCCTGACGGATCCCGCCGGGAACCGCGCCGCACGGGGTGCGGCGCGGCCGTCCGGGGCGGGCTCGCGAAGGCGAACACCCCCCAGCGGGCTGTGGAGCGCCGTGTCCCTGTGCGGGCCCGGCTGAGCCGGGGCCGGGGGAACGGGGGAACTGGCCCCCCGCTCAGTCCTCCGCGGGGATGCCGCAACCCGCGCAGTCGGCGCAGGTGCCGAAGATCTCGACCGTGTGCGCGACGTCCACGAAGCCGTGCTCGACGGCGATCGCGTCGGCCCACTTCTCGACCGCGGGGCCCTCGACCTCGACGGCCTTGCCGCAGACGCGGCAGACCAGGTGGTGGTGGTGACCGCTGCTGCAGCGCCGGTAGACGGACTCGCCGTCGCCCGTGCGCAGGACGTCGATCTCGCCGGCGTCGGCGAGGGACTGCAGGGTGCGGTAGACCGTGGTGAGGCCCACCGAGTCACCCCGGTGCTTGAGGAGGTCGTGCAGTTCCTGGGCGCTGCGGAACTCGTCGGCCTCGGCGAGAGCCGCGGCCACGGCGGCGCGCTGCCGCGTCGAACGGCCCCGTACGGGGGGCTTGGCGGTCGTCACCGGTGGCCTCCTTCTCGGTCGTTGTCCCGGTCGGACATTGTGCCAGTCCGGGGCTCTCAGACCCGAACGTCGTCCTCGGCCGGGCGTGCGCCGGGTACCTCAAGGGTGCATCGTTCCGTGTCCTGCGCGGCCCTGCGAGCCCTCTTTTTCGCCAGTGGCGTGGCCGCCGCGGTCAGGGCGACGAAGACACCGATGGCGAGCAGCACGATCGTCGCCCCGGAGGGCACGTCGACGTAGTACGAGGTGACCGTGCCGGAGAAGGCCACCGTCACGCCGATGGCCACCGCCAGCGCGAAGGTCGTCGCGAAGCTGCGGGTGATCGCCTGCGAGGCCGCCACCGGGATCACCATGAGCGCGCTCACCAGCAGCAGGCCGACGACCCGCATCGCCACGGTGACGGTGACCGCCGCGGTGACCGCGACCAGCAGGTTGAGCAGCCGCACCGGCAGCCCGGTGACGCGGGCGAACTCCTCGTCCTGGGAGACGGCGAACAGTTGCCGCCGCAGCCCCAGGGTGACCAGTACGACGAAGCCGGCGAGCACGCAGACCGCGGTGATGTCCTGCGGCGAGACGGTGGTGATCGAACCGAAGAGATACGTCGTCAGATTGGCGTTGGAGCCGTTGGGCGCGAGCGAGGTGAACATGACGCCGGCCGCCATGCCGCCGTAGAAGAGCATGGCGAGCGCGATGTCGCCGCGGGTACGGCCGTACCAGCGGATCAGCTCCATCACGATCGCGCCGACGATCGACACGGCCGTCGCCATCCACACCGGGTTGGTGCTCAGCAGGAAACCCAGGCCCACGCCGGTCAGCGCGACATGGCCGATGCCGTCGCCCATCAGGGCCTGGCGGCGCTGGACGAGGAAGATGCCGATGGCGGGGGCGGTGATGCCGACCAGGACGGCGGCGATCAGGGCCCGCTGCATGAAGGCGAAGGTGAACAGCTCCATCAGAACAGCCCCGTCCGGATCGGCTCGGCCGCACGGTCGGCGTGCGGGTGGACATGGTCGTGGCCGGGCAGCGCGTGCTGGCCGCGCGCCTGCGGCGGCGGGCCGTCGTGGACGACACAGCCGTCGCGCAGCACGACCGCGCGGTCGATGAGCGGCTCCAGCGGGCCGAGTTCGTGCAGGACGACCAGCACCGTGGTGCCGATGCCGACCTGTTCGCGCAGGGTGCCCGCGAGCACCTCCTGGCTGGCGAGGTCGACGCCGGCCATCGGCTCGTCCATGATCAGCACGTCGGGTTCCACGGACAGCGCGCGGGCGATCAGCACCCGCTGGTGCTGGCCGCCGGACAGGGCGTTCACCGAGTCGCCGGCCCGGTCGGCCATGCCGACCAGCTCCAGCGCGCGGTCCACCGCGGCCCGGTCGGCCTTGCGGGAGAACCCCATCCGGGTGCGGGCCAGCCGCCCCGCGGTGACGACCTCGCGCACGGTCGCGGGGACCCCGGAGGCGGCCGTGGTGCGCTGCGGCACGTAGCCGATCCGCGCCCAGTCCCGGAAGCGGCGGTGCGGGGTGCCGAAGAGTTCCAGCTCGCCGCCGGTGAGCGGCACCTGGCCGACCACGGCGCGCACCGCGGTCGACTTGCCGGAGCCGTTGGCGCCGAGCAGCGCGACGACCTCGCCGCGCCGCACGTCCAGGTCGACGCCGCGCAGTACCGGGCGCGAGCCGAGCGAGGCGGTCGCGCCCCGCAGCGAGATCACCGTGTCCGTAGCGTCTGTAGCGTCCATGGCTGCCTCCGTCGTCGCGGTCACGTGGTGGCGCCCAGCGCCGTCTGCAGGGCCTTGAGATTGGCGCGCTGGACCCCGAAGTAGTCGGACCCCCGTGAGCGGTCGGTGATCCCCTCGATCGGGTCGAGTACGTCGGTCCGCAGGCCCAGGTCACCCGCGAGGGTCTTCGCGGTCCGGTCGCTGACGAGCGTCTCGAAGAACACCGTGCTCACGTGCCTGTCCCTGGCGAGTTGCTGGAGCGCCCGCATCCGGGCGGCGCTCGGTTCCGCCTCGGGGTCGATGCCGTTGACCGCCTCCTCCACCAGGCCGTACCGCTCGGCGAGGTAGCCGAAGGCGGCGTGGGTGGTGAGGAAGGTGTCCGAGGTACGGGTGCGCAGTCCGTCGGCGAACGCGGTGTTCAGCGCGTCGAGCTTCTTCACGAGCGCGTCGGTGTTCTTGGCGTAGAGCGCCGCGTGGTCCGGGTCGGCCTGGGTCAGCGCCCGGCCGACGCCCTCGGCGACCTGCGCGTACTTCACGGGGTCGAGCCATATGTGGGGGTCGGCGCCGGCGTCCTCGTGGTGGTGCGGATCTTCCTCGTCCGGGCCGGGGCCGCTGTGGTTGTCGCCGGTGGTGTGGTGCTCGCCGTCGACCTCGGTGCCGTGCTCCTCCAGCGCGGTGAGCGAGGCGGCGTCCACGATGTGCCGCACACCGGACTGGGCTATGGCCTCGTCCACGGCGGGCTGGAGGCCCTTGAGGTAGACGACCACGCCCGACTGGCCGAGTCGGCCGATCTGCCGGGGGGTGAGTTCCAGGTCGTGCGGCTCGGTGCCGGGTTTGGTGAGGCCGGTGACGCTGACGTGGCTGCCGCCGATCCGCTCCGCCAGGAACTGCATCGGGTAGAAGGACGCGGTGACCTTGAGGCGGCCGTCCGCGGTCCGGGTGTCGCCCGCGGCGGCGGAGCACGCGGAGAGGGCGACCAGCCCGGCGACGGCCGCCATCGGGAGCAGCACACGACCTATGTTCATGACTCCCATTTTCAACAAAAATGGAAACGATTGTCAATTGAGCACAGTCTGATCACGATCGGCCCCCCGCGGCGCGGAACCGATTTGATACGGCCCCCGTCGGCGCCGGTAATCTGAGGTATTCGCCGGACCGAGCTCGCCCCCGGCGACCCCACCGACCGCTTCGTCGTCTGAAGAGAGCACCGTGGCCGCCGACAAGATCGACACCATCGTCAGCCTGAGCAAGCGCCGTGGCTTCGTTTTCCCCTGCAGCGAGATCTACGGCGGTCAGCGTGCCGCCTGGGACTACGGGCCGCTGGGCGTGGAGCTCAAGGAGAACATCAAGCGCCAGTGGTGGCGTGCGATGGTCACCTCGCGGGAGGACGTGGTCGGCATTGACTCCTCGGTGATCCTGGCCCGCGAGGTCTGGGAGGCCTCCGGCCACGTCGCCACGTTCACCGACCCGCTCACCGAGTGCACCTCCTGCCACAAGCGCTACCGCGCGGACCACCTGGAGGAGGCGTACGAGGCCAAGCACGGCCACCTGCCGGCCAACGGCCTGTCCGAGATCAACTGCCCCAACTGCGGCAACAAGGGCGCGTTCACCGAGCCCAAGCAGTTCTCCGGGCTGCTCTCCACCCACCTGGGCCCCACCCAGGACTCCGGCTCGGTCGCCTACCTGCGCCCCGAGACCGCCCAGGGCATCTTCACCAACTTCTCCCAGGTGCAGACGACCTCGCGCCGGAAGCCGCCGTTCGGCATCGCCCAGACCGGCAAGTCCTTCCGCAACGAGATCACGCCGGGCAACTTCATCTTCCGGACCCGTGAGTTCGAGCAGATGGAGATGGAGTTCTTCGTCAAGCCGGGCGAGGACGAGACCTGGCACGAGTACTGGATGCAGCAGCGCTGGGACTGGTACCGGGGCCTCGGCCTGCGCGAGGAGAACATGCGCTGGTTCGAGCACGCCAAGGAGAAGCTCTCCCACTACTCGAAGCGCACCACCGACATCGAGTACCGCTTCAACTTCGGCGGCACCGAGTTCTCCGAGCTGGAGGGCATCGCCAACCGCACGGACTACGACCTCAAGGCGCACAGCCAGGCCAGCGGCCAGGACCTGTCGTACTTCGACCAGGAGGCCGGTGAGCGCTACTTCCCGTACGTCATCGAGCCCGCGGCCGGTCTCAACCGCGCCATGCTCGCCTTCATGCTCGACGCCTACAACGAGGACGAGGCGCCGAACGCGAAGGGCGTGATGGAGAAGCGCACCGTCATGCGGCTCGACCCGCGCCTGGCCCCGGTCAAGGTCGCGGTGCTCCCGCTGTCCCGCAACCCGCAGCTCTCCCCGAAGGCCAAGGGGCTCGCCGCGGACCTGCGCCGGCACTGGAACATCGAGTTCGACGACGCCGGCGCCATCGGCCGCCGCTACCGCCGCCAGGACGAGATCGGCACGCCGTTCTGCGTCACCGTCGACTTCGACACCCTCGAGGACAACGCGGTGACGGTCCGCGAGCGCGACACCATGAAGCAGGAGCGCGTCTCGCTCGACCAGGTCGAGTCCTTCCTCGGCGGCCGTCTGCTCGGCTGCTAGGTCCCGACGTACGGCGAAGGCGCCCGGTCACCCCCGAGGGGGAGACCGGGCGCCTTCCGTGTGTGCGCCCGCGCTTCAGGACGCCAGGCCGCGCACGATCAGGTCGCAGACGGCCGTGAACGCGGCGTCGATGCCGGGGGCGGACCACTCGGCCGCGTAGGCGGGGTCGTGGAAGCGTCCCGCGGCGTCGAAGACGGCCCGCGCCACGACGTCCGGGTCCCCGGCCTCGAACTCGCCCGCGCCGGCCCCGTCCCGGACGATCCGGGTCAACTGCCCCACCAGGTCGTCCACATGGCGCTCGATGACGAGGCTCTGCTCCGCCGCCAGCACCATGTACGTCGCGAACAGCTCCGGGTCGCCACCCGCCTTGCGCCGCTTCGCCGCGAAGAGCGCCGCGAGCCACGCCCGCAGCCGGTCCGGCGCGGGGCGGCCGGCGTCGAGCGCTATGGCGGAGAGTTCCGCGTGCGACTGGTCCAGCCAGCGCTGGGTGACCGCCTCCCGCAGCGCCGCCTTGGTCCGGAAGTGCCGGTACACGCTTCCGTGGCTGACGCCGAGCGCGCGGGCCACGTCGACCACGGTGGCCTTGGCGGGGCCGTAGCGGCGCAGCACGTCCTCCGTGGTCTCGAGGATGCGTTCTGCGGTCAGCGTCTCGGGTGGCATGGTGGACATTCTCCCAGGACCGGGGCGGTGGGTGTCAGTGCTGCCGTTCGCTGTCCAGGTGGCCCATCTGCGCGTCCGGGTAGCGGTTGCCCGCCGCCGCGCCGGCCGGGACGGCCGTCCCGATGGCGGCGAGGTCGGCGGCGTCGAAGCGGATGTCCAGCGCGCCCAGCGCCTCGCCGAGCCGCTCGCGGGTGCGGGAGCCGATCAGCGGCACGATGTCCTCGCCCTGGGCCAGCACCCAGGCGATGGCGGTCTGCGCGACGGAGACGCCCTTCTGCTCGGCGATCTTCCGCAGCGCCTCGACCAGCGCCAGGTTGTGGTCCAGGTTCTCGCCCTGGAAGCGCGGGCTCATCGCCCGGAAGTCGTGGGCGGCGAGCTGCCGGTCCCGGGTGAAGTGGCCGCTGATCAGGCCGCGCGAGAGCACGCCGTAGGCGGTCACACCGATGCCCAGCTCGCGGGCGGTCGGCAGGATCTCGTCCTCGATGCCGCGGGAGATCAGTGAGTACTCGATCTGCAGATCGCTGATGGGGGCGGTGGCGGCCGCGCGGCGCAGGGTGTCGGCGCCCACCTCGGACAGGCCGATGTGGCGTACGTGGCCGGCCTGGACGAGGTCGGCGATGGCGCCGACGGTCTCCTCGATCGGGACGGCGGGGTCGACGCGGGCGATGCGGTAGATGTCGATGTGGTCGGTGCCGAGGCGCTGCAGCGAGTACGAGGCGAAGTTCTTCACCGCTGCCGGCCGGCCGTCGTACCCGAGCCACTCGCCTCCGGGGCCGCGCAGGGCACCGAACTTGACGCTGATCAGGGCCTTGTCACGGTTCGCGCCGGCGGAGCGCAGGGCCTCGCCGATGAGCATCTCGTTGTGGCCCATGCCGTAGAAGTCGCCGGTGTCGATCAGGGTGATGTCCGCGTCGAGGGCGGCGTGGATCGTGGCGATGGACTCGGCGCGGTCGGCCTCGCCGTAGAGGGCCGACATGCCCATGGCGCCGAGGCCGAGGGTGGAGACGGTCGGGCCGGTGGTGCCGAGGGTGCGGTTGCGCATTGCGGGAACTCCGTTCAGGGGGTGTGCGGACAACGATGACACATGCACTGACAGATTTCAATATCTGTCAGTGCATGTGTCCAACCCACTCCCTCTGTCGATCGTCGGTACCCGCCCCGTCATGACCGCGGGGCCGGGTGCCTCACCCCACGTGCCGCGGCAGCCGCAGACTGAACAGCGCCGTGCCCAGGACGGCCGCGAGCTGCACGACCAGCACGATGACCAGGGCGTCCCGCATCCCGTGCCCGGGCGCCAGGGAGAGGAAGAGGGTGCCGAGCGTGGCCACGCCCAGGGCGAGCGCGGACTGCTGCGCGGTCACCATGACCCCGCTGCCCACCCCGGCCCGGGCGGCCGGCACGTCGGCGAGCACCAGCCGGAAGAGCACGGGCAGTTGCAGCCCCTGCCCGAAGCCGGCCAGTGCCAGCCCCGGCAGCAGCGCCCAGCCGCTCATGCCTCCCGCGTGCCACGCGCGGGCCACCGACGCCGCCAGCACGGCGACACCCGCCGCCTGCACCAGGCCGCCCGCGGTGACCACCCGCCCCCCGTAGCGCAGGACCAGGCGCGGCCCGGCGAGCGAGGCGGCGAAGAACGCCACCGCCATCGGCACCAGCGCGGCACCGGCCTCCACCGGGCCGTACGCCAGGCCCTCCTGGAGCGCCACCGCGATCACGAACATGAAGCCGCCGAAGCCGAGGGAGAACGGCAGCACCAAAGGCAGCGCCCTGCGCATGCCCGCCGAGTGGAACAGGCTCGGCGGCACCAGCGGCACCCGTCCCGCGCGGTCCGCCCGGCGCTCGACCAGGTAGAAGGCGATCGAGGCGAAGGGGAAGAGCAGCAGCGACACCCAGGTCCACACCGGCCATCCGGCGGCCCGGCCCTCGGTCAGCGGCGCGAGCAGCGTGATCAGGGACACCGCCAGCAGGAGCGTGCCGGGACGGTCCACGGGCGCCGGGTGCTCGGAACGGGTCTCCGGCACACTGCGCGTGGCCAGGAACAGGCCGATCGCCGCGACCGGCACGTTCACCAGGAACACCGCGCGCCAGCCGGTGCCCGCGATGTCCGCGGCGACCAGGATGCCGCCGAGGATCTGCCCGGCGACCATCGCCAGGCCGGCGGTGGCACCGTACAGGCTCAGCGCCTTGGCCCGGCGGTGGCCGGAGGTGGCGGAGTGGATGGTGGCCAGCACCTGCGGCAGCATCAGGGCAGCCGAGGCGCCCTGCGCGACGCGCGCCGCCACCAGCGTCCAGGCGTCGGGCGCCAGGCCGCAGGCGAGCGAGGTGAGGCCGAAGGCCGCCATGCCCGCCATGAACAGCCGGCGGCGGCCGAAGGAGTCGCCGAGCCGCCCGCCGAGCACCAGCAGCACGGCGTAGGCCACGCCGTAACCGGCGACCACCAACTCCAGCAGCGCGGCCCCGGCGTGCAGGTCGGATTCGATGGCGGGCAGGGCGACGTTGACGATGAAGAAGTCGATCAGCGGCAGCGCGGCACCCAGCAGCACGGTGAACAGGCCGAGCGGGCTGAGCACGGGGGAGGCGGGCGGGGCGGGCGACGCCGCGGAGGCGGTGGAGGCGGTGGAGGGGGCCTCGGGAGCGGACGGCGCGGACGCGGCGCCGGCGCCGCCGCGCAGGCGGATCACCCGGGGCTTGACCTGAGCCCGCGACGGCAGGCCGGAGGAGACGGAGAGGTCGTTTCGATCGGTCACCTATGACACGATGGGCCCCTTCCCAAGGTGGTACCAGAGAGCGTTTATCCAGGTATCACGACCACCTGGCAACGGGCTGGGCGATGCGGCACCCTGGGAGTCATGACGACGACCGCAGCAGCCCGGCTGGAACTCGCTTCCTTCCTCCGCAGCCGCCGCGAGCGGATCGCCCCCGAGCAGGTCGGCCTGCCGCCCGGGCGCCGCCGCCGCACCCCGGGGCTGCGCCGCGAGGAGGTCGCGCAGCTCGCCGCGGTCGGCGTCACCTGGTACACGTGGCTGGAGCAGGCCCGGGAGATCCAGATCTCGGCCCAGGTCGCCGACGCCGTCGCCCGCGCGCTGATGCTCGACCCGAACGAGCGCACGCACCTGTTCCTGCTGGCCGGTGTCACCGACCCCAATCCGCTCGCCCGGTGCCCCGGCATGTCGGACCAGATCCGCGAGCTGCTCGCCAAGCTGGAGCCGCTGCCGGCCGCCGTCCTCAACAGCCGTACCGATGTCATCGCGCACAACCGCACCTACGGGCGGCTGGTGGCCGACCTCGACGCGCTGCCCTTCGAGGACCGCAACATCATGTGGCTGGCCTTCACCGACCCCGCCTGGCGCGTCGGTATGCCGGACTGGAAGGAGACCAGCCGGCTGATGGTCGCCAAGTACCGCTCCGCGATGGCCGGGCACCTCGCCGAGCCCGCCTGGAAGTCGCTGGTGAAGCGGCTGGAGCAGGCGTCGCCGGAGTTCCGCGAACTCTGGGAGCGCCATGAGGTCCAGGAGCCGGAGAACCGCACCAAGCGCTTCCTCAACCCCCATGTCGGGCTGCTCACCTTCGACTTCACCCACCTGTGGCTCGGCCCCCGGCAAGGCCCGCGGCTGGTGACCTACACCCCGGCGGACGACGTCACCCGGGAGCGGGTGCAGCGTCTGTACGAGCTGGTCACCGCCCCTGCCGCTGCCTCCCTGCCGCAGGCCGTCCCCGCCTGACCCGGCCGAGAGCCTGACTCAGCCGAGCCGGGTCCTGGCCTCCATCAGCGCGAAGCCCAGCAGGTTCAGACCGCGCCACTGCGCCGGGTCGGCGGCGCGCTCGTCGTCGGCGGCCAGGCCGATGCCCCATATCCGGTCGACCGGGCTGGCCTCGACGAGCACGCGCCGGCCCGTGCCCAGCAGATAGGCGCGCAGCGCCGGGTCCTGCCCGAACTTGGCCGCGTTGCCGGCCACGACGAGCTCCGAGCGCCGCGCTTCCCACGCCTCGCCGTCGAAGCCGCGCACTTGGCGGCCGAGCCGCTTGGCGGCCTGCGGATGCGGCGCGGCGAGGATCTTCGCCAGCGTCTCCTCGTCGCCGAAGAGCCGGGCCTTGCCGGCCATCATCCAGTGCTCGGCCGTGGGGTACACGACGCCGTCGACGGAGAACCGCGAGGGCCACCACTGGCTCAGGCAGCCCGCGCCCACGCTGCCGTCCCGCTGCGGGCGGTGACCCCAGAAGAACAGGTACTTCGGCCGTGCGCCCCGCGCCGCCAGCGCCACGAGGGTCTCGTGGTCGCGTGCGTCGCCCGGCTCGGTGATCGGCGTGTGCGTCATGCCGTGACGGTAACGCGGGGGTCCGACAGCGGGCATGGGGATCACCCGTCGAGCAGCCGGCCCAGTATGCGGTCCAGCAGCGCGAGTTCGTCCTCCGGCAGGGCGGCGAGACCCGGCGGGGGAGTGCCGAGGATGCGCTCGGCCTCCGCGGCGGCCGCGGCACCGGCCGCGGTGACCGCGACGACCTTGCGGCGGCGGTCACCGGGGTGCGGGGTGCGGTCCACCAGGCCGCGCCGGGCCAGGTCGTCCACGACGAGCGTGATGTAGGGGCGGTCCGACATGAGGTCGGACGCGAGCTCTCCCGGGGTGACGGGCGCGGCGGCGATCCGGCGCAGCGCCTTGACGCGGAAGAAGCTCATGCCGAGGGCGTCGGCCACCTCCCGGCGGCGCTCGTTGCGTTCCAGGACGAGGGTGCGCAGATTGCGCCACACGCGGTCCGGCGTCGCGTCGTTCACCTGGCGCCCACCATCTCCCGCGGCTCGTCGGCCGCCAGGCGCTGCGCGGCCCGTGCCGCGGTGCCCGCGGCCCAGGAGCCCGTCGTCAGCCAGCCCAGCACCAGGACGACCACTCCGCAGCCGGTGATGATCCACCACGCCGTGATGTCCAGCCCTGCCGCCAGGGCCGCGCCGACGACGGCGACGCCCAGCGACTGCCCGACCTGGCGGCTGGTGGAGGCCACGGCCGCGGCGACCCCCGCCTGGGAGCGCGGCATGCCGGAGACGGCGGTGTTGGTGATGGGGGCGTTGACGAAGCCGAAGCCGATGCCGAACAGGACGTACCCGGTGAAGAGCAGGACGTCGGAGGACTGGCCGTGCAGCGCGGCGAAGACCACCCCGCTCGCGGTCGTGGCGGTGCCGGCGAGCAGCAGCGGCAGCCGCGGGCCGCGGCTGCCGACCATGCGGCCGGACAGCGGGGCGAAGACGAGTGCCATGGCGGCCATCGGCAGCAGGTGCAGTCCGGCGTCCAGGGCGGACAGTTTGCGTACGTCCTGGAGGTAGAGGGTGTTGAGGAAGAGGAAGCCGGCGAGCGCGGCGAAGGCGCTCACCGCTATCACCGTGGCCCCGCTGAAGGGCGCGCTGCGGAAGAAGCGGGGGTCGATCAGCGGTTCCTTGCGTCGCCGTTCGTAGCCGATCAGGCCCGCCGCCGAGCCCGCGGCGATCACCAGGCAGCCGATGATGAGGGGCGAGCCCCAGCCCGCTCCCGGCGCCTCGATGATCGCGTACGTCAGCGAGCCGAGCAGCGCGATGATCAGCACCTGGCCGACCGGGTCGATGCGGCGCGGCCTGGGCGCGCGCGACTCGGGGACGAACCGGGCGGTCAGCATCAGGGCGAGGAACCCGATGGGCAGGTTGATCCAGAAGACCGAGCGCCAGCCGATGGACTCCACCAGCGCCCCGCCGACGATCGGGCCGGCCGCCATGCTGATGCCGACGACGCCGCCCCACACGCCGATGGCCCGTGCCCGCTCCCGCGGGTCGGTGAAGACGTTGGTGATGATCGACATCGCGACGGGGTTGAGCATGGAGCCGCCGACCGCCTGGAGCATCCGGAAGACCACCAGCCACTCCAGGCTGGGGGCGATGCTGCACAGCCCCGAGGCCACGGTGAAGATCACCAGCCCGAGGCGGAAGATCCGGCGCCGTCCGATGCGGTCGGCGGTCGATCCGGAGAGCATCAGGAGCGAGGCCAGCACGAGGGTGTACGCGTCGATCGTCCACTGCAGTCCGGAGATCGAGGCGTGCAGGTCCGCGCGCATGGACGGCAGCGCCACGTTGAGGATCGTGTTGTCGAGGCTGACGATGAGCAGACTCATGCAGCAAATGGCCAGCACCAGCAGACGCCTGCGGTGGCTGAGCTCCGGCATCGGTACCCCGTCCGCTCCGCCGGGACTCCCGCCCCGGACTTTGATTGTATTTGTGTAACCATTTCAATCTACACCCACCCCGGGCCCCGGTCTCCCGTGCATACGCGAGAATGGGAGGCATGACTGCAGACGCCATCACCGCCCCGTCGCTCACGATCGGCCCGCACACCGTGTGGCCGCCTGTGGTGCTGGCGCCGATGGCGGGCATCACCAACGCCCCCTTCCGCACGCTGTGCCGGGAGTTCTCCGGCGGCAAGGGGCTGTTCGTCTCCGAGATGATCACCACTCGGGCGCTCGTCGAGCGCAATGAGAAGACCATGCAGCTCATCCACTTCGACAAGAGCGAGAACCCCCGCTCGATCCAGCTGTACGGGGTGGACCCGGTGATCGTCGGCAAGGCGGTCCGGATGATCGTCGACGAGGACCTGGCCGACCACATCGACCTCAACTTCGGCTGCCCGGTCCCCAAGGTGACCCGCAAGGGCGGCGGTGCGGCCCTGCCGTACAAGCGCAACCTGTTCCGGTCGATCCTGCGCGAGGCCGTCGCGGGCGCGGGCGACCTGCCGGTCACCATCAAGATGCGCACGGGCATCGACGACGATCACGTCACCTACCTGGACGCGGGCCGTATCGCCGTCGAGGAGGGGATCGCCGCCGTCGCGCTGCACGGCAGGTCGCTCGCCCAGCACTACGGCGGCTCGGCCGACTGGGAGAAGGTCGCCCGCCTGAAGGAGCACGTCCCGGAGATCCCCGTGCTCGGCAACGGCGACATCTGGAGCGCCGAGGACGCGGTCCGGCTGATGCGCGAGACCGGTTGCGACGGCGTGGTCGTGGGCCGCGCCTGCCTGGGCCGGCCCTGGCTGTTCGGCGACTTCGTCGCCGCGTTCGAGGGCGGCGGCGACCTGGCCACCCCGGCGCTGCGCGAGGTCGCGGGGGTGATGCGGCGCCACGCGGAGCTGCTCGGGGAGTGGCTGGGTGACGAGGAGCGCGGTGTGATCGACTTCCGCAAGCACGTGGCCTGGTACACCAAGGGCTTCTCGGTCGGCTCCGAGATGCGCCGCAAGCTCGCCATGGCGTCCTCCCTGGCCGAGCTCGACGCCCACCTCGACGGACTCGAGCTCGACCAGGAATGGCCGGATGGCGCCGAAGGCCCGCGCGGCCGTACGGCGGCGGGCAAGCGCGTGGCGCTCCCGGACGGCTGGTTGGAGGACCCGTACGACTGCTCGGTGGTCGTCGACGCGGACGCGGAATCGGACACTTCCGGCGGCTGACGGCATTCCGGTCGGCCGTCGGGCCGTCCGCCGGGCCTGGTGCGGCGGCGGCGGGGCGAGTGATTCTCGCCACGTCTGATAGGGGCATTGCTCAGATGAGCACGTCGAGTGTCACATCATCTCTCTTAGGGGTGGCACTGGGTGCCATCGTTGTCGTCGCCATCCGGTCAAGCCATCCCTCGCATGGAGTAACAGAAACCGCTGGCAGTGATCACCGGGCGGCATCATGTGTTCGAGGATTGAATGCATCCGATGCCCGCCCGAACCGGTCCCGCGCTTTCGATCTGTCGGCCGATGGGTGGTTACAGCCGTGTGACCTGGTGATGGACGTACTGCAGCGCCTTAGGGATGGGTACGCTCCCCGCCGTCAGGGCATCCCGGCCGCGAGGAGCGAGTCCCGTGTCGGAAGAACAAGAAATCCAGAAGTTCGTCTACGACTTCACCGAGGGCAACAAGGACCTCAAGGACCTTCTCGGCGGCAAGGGCGCCAACCTCGCCGAGATGACCAACCTCGGCCTGCCCGTCCCTCCGGGCTTCACGATCACCACCGAGGCCTGCAAGGTCTACCTGGGCTCCGGCTCCGAACCCGCGGCCCTGCGCGACGAGGTGAGTGCGCACCTCGACGCGCTGGAACAGCGGATGGGCAAGAAGCTCGGCCAGCCGGACAACCCCCTGCTGGTCTCCGTGCGCTCCGGGGCGAAGTTCAGCATGCCGGGCATGATGGACACCGTCCTCAACATCGGACTGTCCGACGACTCCGTGGCCGGGCTCGCGGCGCAGGCCGGCGACGAGCGCTTCGCCTGGGACTCCTACCGCCGCCTGATCCAGATGTTCGGCAAGACCGTGCTGGGCGTGGAGGGCGACCTCTTCGAGGAGGCCCTGGAGGACGCCAAACGCGCCAAGGGCACCCACAGCGACCTCGACCTGGACGCCGCCGACCTGCGGGACCTGGTCGAGCAGTTCAAGGCCGTCGTGGCCAAGGAGACCGGCCGGGACTTCCCGCAGGACCCGCGCGAGCAGATGGACATGGCCGTCCGGGCCGTCTTCGAGTCCTGGAACGGCGAGCGCGCCATCCTCTACCGCCGCCAGGAGCGCATCCCCGGCGACCTCGGCACGGCCGTCAACATCTGCTCCATGGTCTTCGGCAACCTCGGCCCCGACTCCGGCACCGGCGTCGCCTTCACCCGCGACCCCGCCACCGGCCACCAGGGCGTGTACGGCGACTACCTGTGCAACGCGCAGGGCGAGGACGTCGTCGCCGGCATCCGCAACACCGTCCCGCTCGCCGAGCTGGAACAGCTCGACCGGACCTCGTACGACCAGCTCATGAAGATCATGGAGACCCTCGAGACGCACTACAAGGACCTGTGCGACATCGAGTTCACCATTGAGCGCGGCAAGCTGTGGATGCTGCAGACCCGGGTCGGCAAGCGCACCGCGGCCGCCGCCTTCCGCATCGCCACCCAGCTGGTCGACCAGGGGCTCATCGACGAGGCCGAGGCCCTGCAGCGGGTCAACGGCGGCCAGCTCGCGCAGCTGATGTTCCCCCGCTTCGACGAGAAGGCGAAGTCCGAGCGGATCGGCTGGGGCATCGCCGCCTCGCCGGGCGCGGCGGTCGGCAAGGCCGTCTTCGACTCGTACACCGCCGTGAAGTGGTCGCGCTCCGGCGAGAAGGTCATCCTCATCCGCCGCGAGACCAACCCCGACGACCTCAACGGCATGATCGCCGCCGAGGGCATCCTCACCTCGCGCGGCGGCAAGACCTCGCACGCCGCCGTCGTCGCCCGCGGCATGGGCAAGACCTGCGTCTGCGGCGCCGAGGAGCTGGAGGTCGACACCAAGCGGCGGCGCATGACGGCGCCCGGCGGTGTGGTGGTCGAGGAGGGCGACGTCGTCTCCATCGACGGCTCCTCCGGCAAGGTCTACCTGGGCACCGTCCCCGTCGTGCCGTCCCCGGTCGTGGAGTACTTCGAGGGCCGCATGCACGCGGGCGCCGACGACGCCGACGAACTCGTGCAGGCCGTGCACCGGATCATGGCCTACGCCGACCGCGTCCGCCGGCTGCGGGTGCGCGCCAACGCCGACAACGCCGAGGACGCCTCGCGCGCCCGCCGCTTCGGCGCCCAGGGCATCGGCCTGTGCCGCACCGAGCACATGTTCCTCGGCGAGCGCCGCGAACTCGTCGAGCGCCTGATCCTCGCCGACACCGACACCGAGCGCGAGCAGGCACTGAGCGCCCTGCTGCCGCTCCAGCGGTCCGACTTCGTCGAGCTCCTCGAGGCGATGGACGGCCTGCCGGTGACCGTGCGCCTGCTCGACCCGCCGCTGCACGAGTTCCTGCCCGACATCACCGAGCTGTCGGTGCGCGTCGCGCTCGCCGAGTCCCGCAAGGACGCCAACGAGAACGACCTGCGGCTGCTCCAGGCCGTCCACAAGCTCCACGAGCAGAACCCGATGCTGGGCCTGCGCGGCGTGCGCCTCGGCCTGGTCATCCCCGGCCTGTTCGCGATGCAGGTGCGGGCGATCGCCGAGGCAGCGGCCGAACGCAAGCACGCCAAGGGCGACCCCCGGGCCGAGATCATGATCCCGCTGGTGGGCACCGTCCAGGAGCTGGAGATCGTCCGCGACGAGGCCGAGTCGGTCATCGCCGAGGTCGAGGCCGCCACCGGCACCGAACTCGCCCTCGCCCTCGGCACGATGATCGAACTGCCCCGGGCCGCCCTGACCGCCGCGCAGATCGCCGAGGCCGCGGAGTTCTTCTCCTTCGGCACCAACGACCTCACCCAGACCGTGTGGGGCTTCTCCCGCGACGACGTGGAGGCCAGCTTCTTCACGGCGTACCTGGAGAAGGGCATCTTCGGCGTCTCCCCGTTCGAGACCATCGACCGCGACGGCGTCGGCTCGCTGGTGAAGTCCGCCGCCGAGGCCGGCCGCGCCACCCGCCCCGGCCTCAAGCTGGGCGTCTGCGGCGAGCACGGCGGCGACCCCGAGTCCGTCCACTTCTTCCACGAGGTGGGCCTGGACTACGTGTCCTGCTCCCCGTTCCGCATCCCCGTCGCCCGCCTGGAGGCGGGCCGGGCCGCGGCGCAGAACAGGGGCAACGGCAGCCGGTAACCACCCCGGCACCCCGAGACCATCTCCCACCCTCACCGGGGGCGGCACCTTTGTGCGAAGGTGCCGCCCCCGCTCCCCTTTGTTCGTCCCGACGACACCGGGCCGTCCGGTTCCGCGGTCAGGGTGGGGCGCATGGCAGCTCCCCGGCCCCTGCAGGCGGTCCTCCACGTCGTGCCGCTCATGGTGCTCGCGGTCGTCCTCCTCGACTCCGCGACCGACTTCTTCCCCGACGACCCGCTGACCGGCGTCGTCACCCCGGCCCGCCTCGCGCTCGGCCTCGGTCTCGTGGCGCTGGTAGCAGGCGGCGCGCGGCTGAGCAGCTTCCGCACGCGGCTGGACCTGCCCGTCGTGATCCTGCTGGGTGCCGCGGCGGCGACCACCTTCCTCGGCGGGCATCCCACCGCCCCGCTGCGCGGACTGCTGACCGTGGTCGCCGGCTTCTACTTCGTCGTCGGGCTGCGGCGCACCCAGCCCGAGTCCTGGCGGGCCTTCGGCCTGCTGGCGACGGTCTGCGTCGCGGCGGCCGGCATGGCGGCCTTCACCCAGGTCACCAATGACGTGCCGACCGGGTTCTGCCGCACCGGGATGCTCACCGACGTGGGCTGCGGCGCCGGCGGCTCCGAGGCGCTGACCCGGGCCGTGGGCACCTTCGCCAACCCGAACCTGCTGTCCGCCTTCCTCGTCCTGCTGACCCCGTTCCTGCTGCTCGCCGTCGTGGCGGTCGGCGAGCGCACCGCGCGGACCGCGGTCACCCTGGTGGCGGTGGTGGCGTACGGGGCCGTGCTCACGACGTACTCGCGCGCCGGCTACGTGGCCGCCGTCGCGGGCCTGCTGGTGCTGGGCGGCGCCTACTGGGTCGCGCCCCGCCTCGACCGGCGGCAGCGCCGGTTCGCGACCGGCGGAGGCGTGCTGCTCCTGCTGGCGGGCGGCGCGGCGATCTGGGAGACGTCCCGGGCCGGCGCCTCGCTGGGCGTGCGGGGGAACGCGTGGGAGGCGGCGCTGCGGATCGCGGCCCACAACCCGATGGGCGTCGGGCTCGACCGGGCCGGCGCGGTCGTCTCCGCGGCCGTCCCCGGCAAGCGGGTCTTCGTGCACACCCACAACATGTGGCTGAACTGGCTGGTGGAGACCGGCCCCGTCGGACTGCTGGGCATGCTCGGCATCACGGTGGTGGCCCTGCTGAGCGCGGCCCGGGCCGCGCGCGAGAAGTCGGTGATCGGCACCGCGGGGCTGGCCGCCCTCACCGGGTTCTTCCTGAGCGCGATGGTGGACCACCCCGCCAACCAGGACCGCATCGCCACGCTGCTCTGGCTCGTCCTGGGCGTCGTCATGGCCGAGGTGCCCGCCCGCTGGCGCCGCCCCGCCCCCACGGCCCCCCTCACGCGCCCGGCCGCCGCCCTGCCCGCGCCCCGGCACGGTGCCGGACGGCCCATCTCCGCCCGGCCGGCGGCACCGGTGCCGGCCCTGACGCGGCAGCGGCCGGAACCCCTGGGCTGATCGCGGGCCGGTCCTCGCGGCCGGGCCGCCGCGCGCCGCCCGAAGCGGGCGCGGCGGCCCGCCGGCGTCAGGGCTGCGGAGGCCGGTTCCCGCCCGATTCGCCCGTGCCGTACTCGTCGCTCAGCTTGTCCTGGGCGGTGTCGACCTGGCGCTGGTACTTGCCGCCGGTCCTCTCGTCGACCGTGTCGCCACCCTTGTCGATGCCCTTCTGGGCCTGACTCTCGTGGCCCTTCAGCTTGGCCTTGATCTTGTCCAACATGGACATCGCTGTCCTCCTTGCCGTGACGTGGCACTCCTCCCAGCATCACCGCCCCACTGAAGATCCGCATCCGGAGCCGCGCCCAATGCCGCAGGTGGGGAGCGGTTCGGCGGTCAGCGCAGCGCTTGCGCGATGCCCTGCTCGCGGGGGCCGAGGAACCGCGGGTCCGGGGTGAGGACGGCGTCGACGGCGGCCTTGGCGGCGCCGGCGATCTCACGGGCGCCGCCGTAGTACCAGGTGACGTCGCGGGGTTCGTCGACACCGATCCCGTAGGCGTCGACGCCCGCCGCGCGGCACAGCGCGAGCGCACGGCGGATGTGGAACCCCTGGCTGACCAGGAGCGCGTGGTCGACGCCGAAGATGCGCTTGGCCCGGGTGCAGGAGTCCCAGGTGTCGAAGCCGGCGTAGTCCAGGACGACCTTCGCGCGCGGGACGCCGTGCGTGGCGAGGTAGTCCCGCATGGCCGTCGGCTCGTCGTAGTCGGTGCGGCTGTTGTCGCCGGTGACGAGGACCGCCCGCACCTTCCCGGCGGAGTACAGGGCCGAGGCCGCGTCGAGCCGGTGGGCCAGATAGGGCGAGGGCTCGCCGTTCCACAGCCCGGCGCCGAAGACGACCGCGACCGGCTCGGCGGGCGCGTCGGCCAGGGTGCGGACCCGCGGGTCCGCGGTCAGCTGGAGCCATGTGGCGGGCAGCAGCGCCAGCACGCACACCGCCACGGCCGCACGCAGCAACCGCCGCCTGCCCCGCCTGGACCTGGGCAGGCGTGCCGCCAGGGCCCTGACACCTGTCCGTACCTTCCCGCGCAACCGCTTCACGCCCGAGTCGACGCCGCCCACGTCCCTGCGGTTCCATGATGACCGTGCGAGACGACCACTCCCGCCTCCCGTTCTTCGTGTACGGGACCTTGCGGCCCGGCGAGATCAACCACTCCTGGCTGCTGCGCGGCCGCATCGCCACGGAGACCCCGGCCGTCCTGCACGGCGCCCTGCTCTTCGACGGCCCGGGCTACCCGTACGCCGTGTCCGACCCGCGGGGTCACGTCCAGGGCGATGTCGTGCGGCCGGTCGACGACCTCTACGAGGACGTCCTCGCCGACCTCGACCGGCTGGAGGAGTACACCCCCGGCGCGGCCGACAACCTCTACGAACGCGTCGTCCGCGACGTCCGCACCTACGCCGGCCGGACCCTCCCCGCCTGGGTGTACCTCGCCGCCCCCGCCCACGAACGCGACCTGCGCGCCTCCGGCAGCCCCATCCACGGCGGCGACTGGAAACACCGCTGAGCCGGCGGCCGTGCCGCGGTGTGCGGGTCCCGCTCCTGCGGGCGCAGGCCTCCGGGCGGCCGGGGCCGGAGGTCGTCGCGGACGGTTGCGGCGATCCTGGGGCCTGTGGACGGCGCGGGTGTGACGGTGCGTCCGGGCTGCCCTGACCTCGAGGAGAGCTGTCGGCCCGCGTTGCGCTGCTCGGTGAGGCCGTGCGGCGCGTGGCCCCGAGGAGCTACGGACGGCGCCGGCACTGACGGCGTGTTCCGGTTCCAGCCCCGACGACCGCTGCCTGACGGCCCCTCGCCGTGCTGCGCCGGGTCATGCCGGCGCGGGGTCAGCAGTCGCCGCGGGCACCCCGCCCTTGGTCCCACCCCGTGCACCTGGGCGGCCGGATGGCCGTGCTGTCCGCGGAAGCGCTGAACGTCCTGGTGGCCGGGGCCGGCCGCCGCGGGGTCGTGCGACCCGAGGTCCGCGCAGGACATGGGTCCGTTGTGGGCACGGCCGGCGGCGCCCCGATGGGTACGGGGTGCCCGAGCCGGTTGCGGAGGGGCCGAGGCGCCGCCTCGCGAACTGCAGAGCCGGACTGCTTCGCGGCAGCCGCGCCACCGGGCGCGCACCCCGCGGCGGGATGCCGCACCGCTGCGACCGGGCACGGGCCGCGCCCGGAAGGTCCACTCGGCCGTGCGGGCCGGCCGGGCGGCGCGGGGCGGCCCGTGCGGGGCCGCGCCGGATACTGTCGCCGTATGGACCTGAACCACCAGGCAGCGGACGAGTACGCCCCCTACAGCCAGGCCGACACCGAGCGCTTTGTGCCCGAGCCCGACAAGCGGCCCGGCCGCACCTCGTTCCAGCGGGACCGCGCGCGCATGCTGCACTCGGCCGGGCTGCGCAAGCTCGCCGGCAAGACCCAGGTGGTGGACCCGGTCGACGACGAGCGGGCGATCAACAGCAGTCCGCGCACGCGGCTCACCCACAGCCTGGAGTGCGCCCAGGTCGGCCGGGAGCTCGGTGCCGCGCTCGGCTGCGACCCGGACCTGGTGGAGACGGCGTGCCTGGCGCACGACATCGGCCACCCGCCCTTCGGGCACAACGGCGAGATGGTGCTCGCCGAGGTCGCCCAGGACTGCGGCGGCTTCGAGGGGAACGCGCAGAGCCTGCGCATCATCACCCGCCTGGAGCCCAAGCGCTTCACGCACGACGACGACGGCGCGCTGGTCAGCGTCGGCCTCAACCTCACGCGCGCGGCGCTGGACGCGGCGACCAAGTACCCCTGGCCGCGAGGTGCCCATCCCACGCAGCCCGGCAGTCCCAAGTTCGGGGTCTACGAGGACGACCTGCCGGTCTTCGCGTGGCTGCGCGGCACCGCCCCGGCGGACCGCCCGTACGGGCAGTGCTTCGAGGCGCAGGTCATGGACTGGGCGGACGACGTGGCGTACTCCGTCCACGATGTCGAGGACGGGCTGCACGCCGGGCATCTGGACCCGGCCGTGCTGCTGGCCGAGCCGGAGCGGCGCGAGATCTTCGCCGTGGCCGCCGCGCGTTACGCGCCGGGCGCCGAGGAGGACGAGCTCGCCGAGACCCTGGACCGGCTGCTGGACATGGAGTGGTGGCCGCACGGCTTCGACGGATCGGCCATCGCGCAGGCCCGGTTGAAGGACGCCACCTCGCAGCTCATCGGCCGGTTCTGCCTCGCCGCCGAGCGCGCCACCCGCGACGCCTTCGGCACCGGCCGGCTCACCCGCTACCGCGCGCAGTTGGTCGTGCCGCGCGAGCAGCGCCTGGAATGTGCGGTGCTCAAGGCGGTCGCCGACCGCTACGTGATGCAGCGCGAGGCGCAGGAGCGGCGGCGCGCCCAGCAGCGGGTGGTGATCGGCGAGCTGGCCGAGGCGCTGCTCGCGCGGGCGCCCGAGGGGCTGGACCCGCAGTTCCGCGGGATGTTCGACGCGGCCAAGGACGACCGGGCCCGCAAGCGGGCCGTCGTCGACCAGATCGCCTCCCTGACCGACTCGGCGGCGACCGCCTTGCACGCCCGGCTCACCGCCGGGCGGTGAGCCCCCGGCGGGCCCCCGCCCGCCCCCCGGAGGGTGTCCGGGAGACGTCCGCCCCGGCGCGGCACTCTTCCCGTGGGCCGTGCCGTGCGGGACGCTCACCTCACTGGCAATTGCCAGAGGGAGGGCACCCGGGCACCCGAGGGACTTTCAGGGAGGCGCACAGTGGTGGACGCAGACCAGACATTCGTCATCGTCGGGGCGGGACTCGCGGGGGCGAAAGCGGCGGAGACGCTTCGCTCCGAGGGGTTCACCGGCCGCGTGATACTGATCGGGGACGAGCGCGACCACCCGTACGAGCGCCCGCCGTTGTCCAAGGGGTTCCTCCTGGGCAACGAGGAGCGCGACTCGGTCTTCGTGCACCCCGCCGCGTGGTACGCCGAGCACGACGTGGAGCTCCATCTCGGCCAGCCGGTCACCGGCCTGGACCGGGCGGCCAAGCGCATCACGCTGGGCGACGGCACCTCCATCCCGTACGACAAGCTGCTGCTGGCCACCGGTGCCGAGCCGCGCCGGCTGGACATCCCCGGCACCGACCTCGTCGGCGTGCACCACCTGCGGCGGCTCGCGCACGCCGAGCGGCTGAAGAACGTGCTGACCACCCTCGGCCGGGAGAACGGCCATCTGGTCATCGCCGGGGCGGGCTGGATCGGCCTGGAGGTCGCGGCGGCCGCCCGGGGCTACGGCGTCGAGGTCACCGTGGTGGAGGCGCAGCCCTGCCCGCTGCACTCGGTGCTCGGCCCCGAACTGGGCGAGGTCTTCGCGGACCTGCACCGCGAGCACGGGGTGCGGTTCCACTTCGGCGCGAAGCTCACCGGGATCACCGGCCAGGACGGCATGGTGCTGTCCGCCCTCACCGACGACGGCGAGGAGCACCCCGCCCACGACGTGCTCGCCGCCATCGGCGCCGCGCCCCGCACCGCGCTGGCCGAGGCCGCCGGGCTCGCGCTCGCCGACCGCGAGGCCGGCGGTGGGGTCGCCGTCGACGCGTCCCTGCGCACCTCCGACCCCGACATCTTCGCGGCCGGTGATGTCGCCAACGCCGAACACCCGCTGCTGGGCGGCCGGTTGCGGGTGGAGCACTGGGCGAACGCGCTGAACAGCGGGCCGGTGGCGGCGCGCGCGATGCTGGGCAAGGACGTGAGCTACGACCGCGTCCCGTACTTCTTCACCGACCAGTACGACCTGGGCATGGAGTTCTCCGGGCACGCCGCCCCCGGCACGTACGACCAGGTGCTGGCCCGTGGCGACGTCGGCAAGCGGCAGTTCATCGCGTTCTGGCTGCGCGAGGGCCGGGTGCTGGCCGGGATGAACGTCAATGTGTGGGACGTCACCGACACCATCCAGAAACTCATCCGCTCCGGCCGCCGGGTCGACGCCGAGGCGCTCGCCGACCCCACCGTGCCGCTGACCTCCCTGCTGGAATGAGCGCCCGCACGGTCGCCTAGCATGGTCCTCATGGAGTTCCGTACCGCTGTCGTGCCCGTCGAGGAGATCTTCGATCTGCGCTGGACCGTGCTGAGGCCGGGACTCCCGCGCGAATCCGCGATCTTCGTCGAGGACGGCCACCCGGCCGCGTTCCACATGGCGGGCTACGACGGCGAAGGCGCCCTTGCCCCGGTCGTGACATGCGTCACGCTCTTCCCGGAGCAGCTGCCGGGGCACCAGGAGGCCGCCTACCGCATCCGCGGCATGGCCACCGCCGCCGAGGTACGCGGCCGCGGCCTGGGCTCCGCGCTGCTGGGCGCGGCCCTCGCGGAGGCCCGGGAGCGCGGGGCGGAGCTGGTCTGGTGCAACGGCCGCACGTCGGCCCGCGGCTTCTGGGAGGGGCAGGGCTTCACAGCGGTGGGCGAGGAGTTCGTCCTGCAGCCCGCGGGCCCGCACTTCCTGTTCGTGGCCAAGCTGGTCTGAGCGCGCCCGGGCGGCGCCGTAGAATCCCTGTGTGGCAGGGCGGATCAGGGACGAGGACGTCAGGGCGGTGCGGGACGCGGTCCCGATCGACGCCGTCGTCTCGGAGTACCTGCAGCTCAGGAACGCCGGCGGAGGCAACCTCAAGGGCCTGTGCCCCTTCCACGACGAGAAGTCCCCCTCCTTCCAGGTGAGCCCCAGCAAGGGGCTGTACCACTGCTTCGGCTGCCAGGAGGGCGGCGACACCCTCGACTTCGTGATGAAGGTCGACCATCTGTCCTTCTCCGAGGCCGTCGAGCGGCTGGCCGCCGTCGCCGGCATCACCCTGCGGTACGAGGACGGCGGCTACACGCCCGGCCGCCAGCAGGGCGAGCGGATCCGCCTCATCGAGGCGCACAAGGCCGCCGCGCAGTTCTACGTGGAGCAGCTCGGCAGCGCCGAGGCCGAGATCGGCCGCGCGTTCCTCGCCGAGCGCGGCTTCGACCAGGCGGCCGCCGAGCACTTCGGAGTGGGCTACGCCCCGGCCGGCTGGGACCACCTGGTGCGCTTCCTGCGCGGCAAGGGCTTCAGCGACCGCGAGCTGATCGTCTCCGGCCTGGCCAGCGAGAGCCGCCGCGGCGGGGCCATCGACCGGTTCCGCGGCCGGCTGATCTGGCCGATCCGCGACATCACCGGCGAGGTCATCGGCTTCGGCGCGCGCCGGCTCCGCGACGACGACCAGGGCCCGAAGTACCTCAACACGCCCGAGACGCCGATCTACAAGAAGTCGCAGGTCCTGTACGGCATCGACCTGGCCAAGAAGGAGATCGCCCGCACCAGCCGGGCCGTCGTCGTCGAGGGCTACACCGATGTCATGGCCTGCCACCTCGCCGGCATCACCACCGCCATCGCGACCTGCGGCACCGCCTTCGGCGGCGACCACATCAAGATCCTGCGCCGGCTGCTGATGGACAACGCCAACGCGGAGGTGGTCTTCACCTTCGACGGCGACGAGGCCGGCCAGAAGGCCGCCCTGCGGGCCTTCGAGGACGACCAGAAGTTCGCCGCCGAGACCTCCATCGCCATCACGCCCGGCGGCATGGACCCGTGCGACCTGCGCCTGGCCGAGGGCGACGCGGCCGTGGAGCGGCTGGTCGACTCCCGTACGCCGCTGTTCGCGTTCGCCCTGCGGTCGGCGGTGGCCCGCTACAACCTGGAGACCGCGGAGGGCCGCGCCTCCGCGCTGGAGGCGGGCGCGCCCATCGTCGCCGGCATCAAGAACTCCGCCATCCAGCACGAGTACGCCGTACAGCTCGCCGGCATGCTGGGCATCCTCGACACCCAGTTTGTCGTGCGCCGGGTGGGCCAACTCGCCCGCTGGCAGCGCGAACGCCGCCAGTCCGGTGCGGGAGCCGCGGGCCCCCGCACCGCACGTCCCGCGGCGCCCCCGGCCGGCCCCGCCGCGCCCTCGGGTCCGCGCGGCCCGCGGCTGGACATGCGCAGCCCCGCCCAGCGCGTCGAGCGTGAACTGCTCAAACTCGCCCTGCAGTACCCGGAGTTGGTCTCTCCGGCCTTCGACGCGTACGGCGAGGACGAGTTCACCGCCCCGCCCTACATCGCCGTGCGGCGCGCGATCAGCGAGGCAGGCGGCGCGGAGTACGCGGACGCGCGGTTCCTGACCCGGGTGCGCGACGTCGCCCCGGACGACACCGTGCGCTCGCTGGTCACCGAACTCGCCGTGGAACCGGTCCAGCACAAGACCCCCGAGGTCTACGCCGGCAAGATCCTCGTCGATGTGCGCCGCCAGGCCGTCGCCCGCCGCGTCGCCCAGCTCAACGCCGACCACACCCGGCTCACCGCCCAGGGCCCCCGTGCCGACCAGGACCAGCTCGCGGCGATCGGCGGCGAACTGTGGGCGCTCCAGCAGTACGACCACCGCCTCCGCGAACAGGGCGCTGCCGCCCTGTAACCGCCCCGTCCGCCCCCGTCCCGGGCGGGCATGCGCCCGCAGCGCCGGGCCGGGGCGGGGCCCGCCCGCGCGGCCTGGTGGCCTCCGCCGGTACGCCGCCGCAGCGGGGCACGCGCTGTACCGGGCCCGCCTCGTCGCCCTGTGTCGATCGTCCCAAGTAGGCCCGGGCCGGGCGGGCTTGCGGGCCGTGTCCGGAACGCGGGGCCGGGGCAGCCTGCCCGCGCGGTCGGTTCGGGTGGCTGCTTGGTGACCCCCGGCCGGTGCGCCGCCCACGGCAATACGCGTCGGCGCAGGCCGACCGGTCCCGGCGCCACGCCGCCGGCGCGCGCGGTAGCGGTCCCGCCCTGTCTGTCCCTGTGCGGATCGTCCCGGGTGCGCCCGGGCCGGGCGGGCTTGCGGGCCGCGTCCGGAACGCGGGTCAGGGAGGCCCGCCCTCGTGGGCGGGCAGCGTGCCCGGATGGCGCCCGCCGGTACGCCGCCGTCCGGCATGCGGCGGCCGCTCATGGCGATGCGCGTCGGCCCGTCCGTCTCCGTGCCGCTTGCAGGCCGCGCCCGCAGCGCGGGGTCGGGGAGGTCCGCCCGCGCGGACGGGCAGCGTGCCCTGGTGGCCACCTCCGGGCCGCCGTGCGGTCGGCCAGGGCGACGGCCGACGGCGCGTGGTGCCTGAGCCGGACAGCGGTCACCCGGGACCGCCCGCCGCGCCGTCGGCGTGACCGCGGGGTTGCCCTCGGTCACACTCGGTCGGAAAAAGCGGCGCACGACCCTCGTGGGCCCGGTGTGCCGTACGCCACACTGGGGGCGGTGCAAGAGTCCTCGGAGCGCGGAATTCCGGGCGGCGCCGATGCCGGCGCCCAGGGAGTACCGCTGACGGCGAACTCCCGGACGGGCCGCGGCGAGGGCGCCGCAACCGTTCCGCTGTCGCGCGCCTCCGAGTCCGTGGTTGCGCACACCGTGGAGGTCGCTCCCGTGCAGATCCAGACCCTGACGCCCCCGGCCCTCGTGACGGACGACCTGCTGGAACGGGTCCCGGAGCAGCAGCACGCCGCCCTCCACCCGGAGGGGGCCGCCGGGCCCGAGCCGGACGCGGAAGGCCCGGAGGACGACGACCCGGGCCCGGTACGGTCGTTCAAGGAGGACGTGGCGGGACCGTCCGCCGACCTCTTCCGGCAGTACCTGCGGGAGATCGGCCGCATACCCCTGCTGACCGCCGTCGAGGAGGTCGAACTCGCCCGCCGCGTCGAGGCCGGCCTGTTCGCCGAGGAGAAGCTGAGCAGCACCCCGGACCTCGACTCGCGGCTCGCCGTGGACCTCGACCGCCTGGTCGTCCTCGGCCGGATGGCCAAGCGGCGGCTCATCGAGGCCAACCTCCGCCTCGTCGTCTCGGTCGCCAAGCGCTACGTCGGCCGCGGCCTGACCATGCTCGACCTGGTGCAGGAGGGCAATCTCGGCCTGATCCGCGCCGTGGAGAAGTTCGACTACGCCCGCGGCTACAAGTTCTCCACCTACGCGACCTGGTGGATCCGGCAGGCCATGAGCCGCGCCCTGGCCGACCAGGCCCGCACCATACGCGTCCCGGTGCATGTCGTGGAGCTCATCAACCGCGTCGTCCGCGTCCAGCGCCGGCTGCTCCAGGAGCGGGGCTACGAGCCCTCCAACGAAGAGGTCGCCGCGCATCTCGACATCCCGCCCGAGCGCGTCGCGGAGGTCCTGCGCCTGGCCCAGGAGCCCGTCTCGCTGCACGCCCCCGTGGGCGAGGAGGAGGACGTCGCCCTCGGCGACCTCATCGAGGACGGCGACGCCGCCTCGCCCGTGGAGTCCGCCGCCTTCCTGCTCCTGCGCGAGCACCTGGAGGCCGTGCTGTCCACCCTCGGCGAGCGCGAGCGCAAGGTCGTCCAGCTCCGCTACGGCCTCGACGACGGCCGTCCGCGCACCCTGGAGGAGATCGGCCGTATCTTCGGCGTGACGCGCGAGCGCATCCGCCAGATCGAGTCCAAGACCCTCAACAAGCTCCGCGACCACGCCTTCGCCGATCAGCTCCGCGGCTACCTCGACTGATCGCGGCCCCTGACGCGATGACGGGACCCCCGGCGGAGCGTTCCGCCGGGGGTCCCTGTGCTGCCGTGTGCCGCGGTCAGTCGACCTCGGCGACCGCCTGGGCGAACTGCGCCGCGTACAGGCGCGCGTAGGCGCCGTCCTTGAGCAGCAGTTCCTCGTGGGTGCCCTGTTCGACGATGTCGCCGCTCTCCATGACGAGGATGACGTCCGCGTCGCGGATCGTGGAGAGCCGGTGGGCGATGACGAAGCTGGTGCGGCCGTGGCTGAGCTGCGCCATCGCCCGCTGGATCAGCACCTCGGTGCGGGTGTCGACCGAGCTGGTCGCCTCGTCGAGGACGAGGATGACCGGGTCGGACAGGAACGCCCGGGCGATGGTGATCAGCTGCTTCTCGCCCGCGCTGACGCCCGTGCCCTCGTCGTCGATGACGGTGTCGTAGCCGTCGGGGAGGGTGCGGATGAAGCGGTCGGCGTGCGCGGCACGCGCGGCCTCCTCGATCTGCTCGCGGGTGCTGCCTTCGGTGCCGTACGCGATGTTCTCCGCGATCGTGCCGCCGAACAGCCAGGTGTCCTGGAGCACCATGCCGATCCCGGACCGCAGTTCCTCCCGCGACATGGACGCGATGTCGGTGCCGTCCAGCGTGATCCGCCCGCCGGTGACCTCGTAGAACCGCATCAGCAGGTTGACCAGGGTGGTCTTGCCCGCGCCGGTCGGGCCGACGATGGCCACGGTGTGGCCGGGCTCGACGGCCAGCGACAGGTCGTCGATGAGCGGCTTGTCGGGCTCGTAGCGGAAGGCGACGTCCTCGAAGCGGACCTCGCCGCGCAGTTCCTTGCGCAGGCTGAGCGCCTTCGGGTCGGGGCTCTGCTCCGGCGCGTCGAGGAGTTCGAAGACCCGCTCGGCGGACGCCACACCGGACTGCACCAGGTTGGACATGCTCGCCACCTGCGTCAGCGGCTGGCTGAACTGCCGGGAGTACTGGATGAACGCCTGCACGTCGCCGATGGACAGCGCGCCGCTGGCCACCCGCAGGCCGCCGACGACCGCCACCAGGATGTAGTTGATGTTGCCGATGAACATCATCGCGGGCTGGATGATGCCGGAGATGAACTGCGCCCGGAAGCCCGACTCGTAGAGCGCCTGGTTCTGCTCGTGGAAGGCCTGTGCGGACTCCTCCTGGCGGCCGAAGACCTTCACCAGGGTGTGCCCGGTGTACATCTCCTCGATGTGGGCGTTGAGCTTGCCCGTGGTCCGCCACTGGGCGACGAACTGCGGCTGCGCGCGCTTGCCGACGGCGGTGGCGACCACCACCGACAGCGGCACCGTGACCAGCGCGACCAGCGCCAGCAGCCACGAGATGGAGAACATCATCGCGAGCACGCCCACGATCGACAGCAGCGCGAAGATGATCTGGCCCAGCGTCTGCTGCATCGTCTGGCCGATGTTGTCGATGTCGTTGGTGGCCCGGCTCAGCACCTCGCCGCGCGGCTGCTGGTCGAAGTACGACAGCGGCAGCCGGGCCAGCTTCTCCTCGACGTCCCGGCGCAGCCGGTAGATCGAGCGCTGGATGATCCGGGTGGCCAGCCGGCCCTGGACGATCGCGAAGACGGCGGCGGCCGCGTAGATCGCGACGGCGATCAGCAGCACATGGCCGACCGCGTCGAAGTCGATGCCGTGCCCGGGGGTGAAGTCGATGGACCGGAGCAGGTCGGCGACGGTGTCGTTGCCCTGCTGCCGCAGGTGCTCGATCGCGGTGGCCTTGTCGGTGCCGGCGGGTATGGACCGGCCGATGACGCCGGCGAAGATCAGGTCGGTGGCACGGCCCAGGATGCGCGGCCCGAGGACGTTGAGGCCGACGCCCAGGATCGTGCACGCCAGCATCGCGTACAGCAGGGTGCGTTCGGGGCGCATCAGGCCGAGCAGGCGCTTGCCCGAGCCCTTGAAGTCCATGGAGCGCTCGGTGGGCTGGCCGCTCATGAAGCGCATCGGTCCCGCCGCCGGCGTCGGCCCGCGGCGGGGGGTGGGGACGCTCACGCGGCCTCCTTCTCGGTGAGCTGGGAGAGCACGATCTCCCGGTACGTCGGATTGCCGTCCATCAGTTCGCGGTGGGTGCCGGTGCCCACGACCCGGCCCTCGTCGAGGACGACGATGCGGTCGGCGTCGCGGATGGTGCTGACCCGCTGGGCGACGATCACGACCGTGGCCTGCGCGGTCTGCCGGGCCAGCGCGCGCCGCAGGGCGGCGTCGGTCGCGTAGTCCAGCGCCGAGAAGGAGTCGTCGAAGAGGTAGATGCGCGGTTTGCGGACCAGGGCCCGGGCGATCGCCAGGCGCTGCCGCTGACCGCCGGAGACATTGGTGCCGCCCTGGGCGATGGGGGCGTCGAGCCCGGAGCCGTCCTCGGAGAGCCGCTCCACGAACTCCCGCGCTTGCGCGGTCTCCAGGGCCTGCCACAGCTCCTCGTCGGTCGCCTCCGGGTTGCCGTAGCGGAGGTTGGAGGCGACGGTGCCGGAGAAGAGGTACGGCTTCTGCGGGACGAGGGCGACGGTCTCGGCGAGGTCCACCGGGTCCAGTTCGCGGACGTCGACCCCGTCGATCAGCACCTGGCCGCCCGTGGCGTCGAACAGCCGCGGCACCAGCCCCAGCAGGGTGCTCTTGCCGCTGCCGGTGGAGCCGATGACCGCGGTGGTCTCACCGGGCCGGGCGATCAGGCCGATCGCGTGCAGCACCTCGGCCTCGGCCCCCGGGTACTTGAAGTCCGCGGCGCGCAGCTCCAGCTCGCCGCGGCGCACCGGCAGCCGCACGGGCTGCGCGGGCGGCACGACGCTGGTCTCGGTGCCCAGCACGTCCTCGATGCGCTCGGCGCAGACCTCCGCGCGGGGCACCATCATCACCATGAAGGTCGCCATCATGATCGACATCAGGATCTGCATCAGATAGCTGATGAAGGCGGTGAGCGCGCCGATCTGCATGCCCCCGCTGTCGATGCGGTGCGCGCCGAACCACAGGACGGCGACGCTGGTGAGGTTCACCACGGCCATCGCGATGGGGAACATCAGCGTCATCATCCGTCCCGCGCGCAGCGAGACATCGGTGAGTTCGTCATTGGCCTTGCCGAAGCGCTGCTGCTCGAACTCGTCCTTGTTGAAGGCCCGGATGACCCGGATGCCGGAGATCTGCTCGCGCAGGACGCGGTTGACGGTGTCCAGCCGCTGCTGCATCCCGCGGAACAGGGGGCGGAGCTTCCGGACGAGCAGCACGATCAGTACCGCCAGCACGGGCACGACCGCGAGCAGCAGGGAGGACAGCGGAACGTCCTGGCCGAGGGCCATGACGATGCCGCCGAAGCACATGATCGGCGCCGTGACCATCAGCGTGAAGGTCATCAGCACCAGCATCTGGACCTGCTGCACGTCGTTGGTCGAGCGGGTGATCAGCGACGGGGCGCCGAACTGCCCGACCTCGCGGGCGGAGAAGCGCTGCACCCGGTCGAAGACCGAGGCGCGGATGTCCCGGCCGACGGCCATGGACGTACGGGCGCCGAAGAAGGTGGCGCCGACGGAGCAGGCGAGCTGCGCGAGGGTGACGGCGACCATGATGCCGCCGAGCTGCAGGATGTAGCCCGTGTCACCCTTCACGACGCCGTTGTCGATGATGTCGGCGTTCAGTGTGGGCAGGTAGAGCATGGCGATGGTCGCCACGAGCTGGAGGACCACGAGCACGGCTATGGAACGCCGGTACGGGCCCAGGTGGGAGCGGAGGAGTCGGATCAGCACGACCGCTGACCCTATAGTCCGAAGGTTGCCACAGGCACCCGATTTACCGGGGCATTCCTCACACCCGGAAAGACCCTGACGCATCCGTGTGCGTGCGGCGATCAGCCCCCGAACGCCCCCGGATGCGTCTGCTCACGCACCGCGACGAACTGCTGCCGCACCGAGTGCCCGATCGCCCCGTCGTCCGGCCCGGCGTCGACGACCGCGTACTCCGCCTGCTGCCAGTACGGGGGCTGCTCGGGCGAGCCCTTGCCCTCCGCCACCGCCAGCGCCCACGCCGCCTGCCGGGCCGCGCCCAGCGCCGCGTACTCCGCCGGCGGCGGGATCACGATCTGCGCGCCCAGCAGCGCCGGGGCCAGCGACCGCACCGCCGGCAGATCGCCCGCGGGGCCCAGCAGGAAGATCCGGCGCACCTCCACACCCCGCCCGCGCAGCATGTCGAGCGCGTCCGCGAGCCCGCACAGCATGCCCTCGAAGGCCGCCCGCGCCAGGTGTTCGGGCTTCATGCTCTCGCGCCGCAGGCCCGTGAGGGTGCCCGCGGTGTGCGGCAGATCGGGGGTGCGCTCACCCTCCAGATAGGGGAGCAGCACCAGCCCGTACGAGCCCGGGGTGGAACGCAGCGCCAGTTCCGACAGCCCCGCGAGGTCGGTGCCCAGCAGATCGGCGGTGCCGCGCAGCACCCGTACGGCGTTGCGGGTGTGCAGCATCGGCAGATGGTGTCCGGTCGCGTCCGCGAAGGAGGTGATCGTGCCGGACGGGTCGTTCAGCGCCTGGTGGTGCACCGCGAAGACGGTGCCGGCGGCGCCCAGTGACACCACCGCGTCACCCGGCCCGACGCCCAGTCCGAGCGCGGCCGCCATGTTGTCCCCGGTGCCGGCCGAGATCAGCAGCCCCTCGGGGGTGCGTCCGGCGGGCTGGGCGGGAGCCAGCACCTCGGGCAGCCCCACCGCGTGGCCGAGCGCCCGCTCCACGATGTCGGTGCGGTACTGGCCGGTGGCCGCCGACCAGTAGCCGGTGCCGGAGGCCTCGCCGCGGTCGGTGGTCCGCCGCTGCGGCCGGCCCATCAGCTGCCAGACCAGCCAGTCGTGGGGGAGCAGCACCTCGGCGATGCGCCCGGCCGCGGCCGGCTCGTGCTGCGCCAGCCAGCGCAGCTTCGCCACCGGGTACGCCGCCTGCGGCACCGACCCGACCGCCGCCGCCCAGCCGGCCTTGCCGCCCAGTTCCTCGGTGAGGTCGGCGGCCTGTATCTGCGCCCGCTTGTCGTTCCGCAGCAGCGCGGGCCGCACCAGCGCGCCGCCGGCGTCCAGCGCCAGCAGGCCGTGCTGCTGCCCCGACACGCCGATCGCCTGGACGCCCTCCAGCATCCCGCTCCTGGCCGCCTCGCCGAGCGACAGCAGCCACGCCTCCGGATCGATCTCCGTCAGCGTCCCCGCGTCCTCCGCCCCCTGCGCCGGATGCGGGGCGTGGCTCTGCCGGAGCACGGCCCCGCTGTCCGCGTCGCACACGACCACGGTCGTCCCGGCACCGGAGCTGTCGATCCCCGCCACAATCCCCATGCGTCGCATCATGCCGTACGCGCGCCGCACGCAGGGCGACCGGGCCGGGCCGGCCCGGGGCCGTCAGGTGGTGCCGGTGCCCCAGTCGTCCTGGTCCCCGCCGTTGCCGCGCAGCCGGCGCACCCGGTCGGCCACCGCGGGCGGCAGCCGGTCGCCGACCTTCGCCGACACCGCGTCCACGGCCTTCACGGCCGCCTCACGCCCGGTCTGCCCCGCGGTCTCCACGGTGTTCCGCACCGCGGGGTTCTGGGCGATCCGCTGCGCGCTCTTGCGCAACTGCTCGTACCGCTCGCGGCCGGCCCGCGCCCCGAGCACGTACCCGACGGCGATCCCGCTGATGAACGTCAGTCGGTAGCGCATGGCTCCACCTCTCGTGGGTCCTCTGGGGCTGTGTTCCGCGCCTACCCGCTGTGGCCTGCGGACAACCGCGGCGTTACCGGTTGGCGGAGCACCCCCCACCTTGCGCTAATGTATGTGTCGCAGCGAGCGCACGCCGTCCGGGATGCCGGAAACGGGTACATTCGGTGCAAGCGGAGCAATCCCCTGTAGCTCAATTGGCAGAGCAGCCGGCTGTTAACCGGCAGGTTACTGGTTCGAGTCCAGTCGGGGGAGCTCGCGCAAGTCTTTCCCCTGTAGCTCAATTGGCAGAGCAGCCGGCTGTTAACCGGCAGGTTACTGGTTCGAGTCCAGTCGGGGGAGCGGTGATCAAGGACTCCTTCGGGGGTCCTTTTTCGTGTGCGGGAACCGATCACCGGGTGATCGAGGTCTCCCAGGTGGTGCGTCTGTGACCCGCGAGGGCGACAGATCGTATGAGCAGCTATGCTGCGGCAGACGGCGTGCACGACACGTGAAGGCGCGCCGTACGGGGCGGTAGCTCAGCCGGTTAGAGCAGCGGACTCATAATCCGTCGGTCGTGGGTTCGAGTCCCACCCGCCCCACCCTGGGACGAGGGCGCAGGCGTTGGACGCCCTGCGCCCGAGTGCCCAACCGGGTTGGGGCCAGGGGTGGATGCTCACCCGCTCGGGTGGTCCTGTGTGAGCGGGCGTCCGAACGGCCGCCTGACACGCCCGCGGAGCGGGCACAGCTGTCTTCTCCGCGATCGCCCGGTCCACTTGAGGCAGAGGGCCCGTAGGCGTCGGACGCCGGCTGGGTCGTCGTGTGCCGCAGCGTCTTTCTCACCGCGGAGATCTCACCGCCAGTCGCGTGCACCTGAGTTGCCGCCACATGGCGTAAGTCCCGCGGATCGATCGGCGGCAAGTCCGCCTCCCGGGGTCGCCGCTGGCCTGTACGCCCTCTTCCAGCCCTGAACACCACTGCACCCCCGCTGTCCTTCGGGACGGCGGGGGCGCTTTCGTGCGTCCAGAGCTACTGCTGCCTACCAGTTGATGTCGTTCGCCGGCCAGCCGATGTCACGCATGCGATCTCCCCTCGTCTGCGGATCTGGGACGGGGACACGCTATGAGGCACACGCCGGGGCGCCTAGATCGCATTCGGCCATCGCAGTGGGGCGCTTTCGTGGGTTCAGGTTTCGCTCGGCTCGGCGACGAAGGAATCTCTGGTGGAGCCGCCTCCCGGCACGGTCGGTGGAAGACGGCCTCGAACTCCGTCACGAACACCCTCTCCGTGGACGACCGTGCGGCGCCTGCCTCAGCCCCGTCTCCTTCAACTGCCGGGCCCGAACCGCGTGACGGATTCAGCAGTGCTCGTTCGTCATCACCGCACCGAATCGGAAGATCGGACCGGGCTCCATGGATGAAGTGCAGATCTTCCAGGTGGACGGGTCCTCGATCGTGCGGTGCCGCCCGCCGGCGTCGGTGATCCTCACGTCGGCGTCCGGCCCGAGCTGGTCGAGCGCTCCCTTGACGTTGGCTCCGATGAAGTCGGGGTTCGGCACAGTCCCCAGGCCGACCACCGTGGGGCTGTGCGTGGCCGCGGCCGCCCTCGGCGGGGCGCTCTTCGGGGCCGTGGTGGGCTGTGACGAGCCACTGCATGCGGTGAGAACCGCGAGCAGCGCCGGGGCGAGGACGAACGTAAAGGCTTGGGTGCGCATTTCTTCCTCAAGGGGGTGTGAGCGACGGCCGTCGTCCTCGGCAAGGACACAGATCGGGTTGCGGGCAAGCGGTCCACGCCCGCCGGCGTCCTGGGCCGTGATGACGCACGAGGATACGACGAAGGCCGGGTTGGAGCCCGCATACGGGCCCGTCGGCCCGCGGCACCGATCGCCTGCCGGTCCGGAGCGCGCATGGTCGCGCCCAACCGGGTCGAGGGAGGCTGGACGTAGGGCAGGGCCGGTGCCATGATCGCGCGGATGTCCCGGCGTGGTCCGGCTTCCAGGGGGGAACCGTGAAGCTCTGGCTAGGAATAGCTGTCGTTGTCCTGGCATCGCTCTTTGTCGCCTCCGGTGTTGCGGCGATCACCCGGGGCTGGGTGGTCCCGTGGAACCGGCGCCGTGTCAGCCGTCCGGGACTCCACGGCTGCGGCCAGCTGGTGCTGGCTTTCGGGCTCTACTGGCAGGCGCTGTTCGCGTGGGTGATCAGCGACCCCGGCGCTCGCGCCTGGGGCAGCTTGGCCGGCAGTGCGATCCTGCTGGCCGGTGTCATCGTGCTGTTGCCGGCTCAGTTCATGAGCGGCGATCGCGGGGCAGGACGGTGAACAGCCCTGCGGGAGAGCACCCTTGACCCCATAGGGCGGCGTTCTAGGGTGCCGTCATGAGAACCGTGCTGTGGGCGCTGGCCGCGCTCTTCTTCGGCGCTCTTGCCGTGTCCGCCGTGGTCGGCATCATCACCGGGTTCCGGAGCGGACTCGGTGGCGTTGCCGTCGATGCGGGGCACGTGATCGTCAGCGGCCTGGCCACGGGCTGGGCCGTCGGCAAGGCACGTGAGGGCCGTGCCGCCCGCAACAGGTGACGTTCGCCCGCCCGGCGGCGTCCCGCGTGCGGGGGGAGCGGGCCTCGGGCAGGCTCGGATGCGACGGGCTTCGCGCCTCCCCCTCAGCGGAGCCCGCGGCCCGAGTCGGCCCCCACCACAACGGCGTGGCGGGGGCCTGCTTCGTTCGGGCCAAGGGAATTGCCGGAAGGGTGACTTGGCGGGGACGAGCACGGCACCCTCGTGATCGGGCGCCGCGGCGGGCTGGCTAGGGTGCGCGGCATGAAATCCGTTCCCTGGACCCTTGCCGGCACCGTGCTCGGTGTCATGGCACTGTCGACCGTCGCGGGCATCGTCGTCACCCTGAGCCGAGGGGTGTCGGTCCAGACCCTCTGGGCGCTGCCCTTCTCCCTGGCCTGGCTGGTCGGGCTCGGCTTCGCGTCCCGGACCGCGTGGCGCAAGGCCCTGGGCCGCAACAACGAGCTGCCCGAAGGTCGTTCGGAGGGCTGAGCCACCGGCCGCCCGCCCGGGGGGTCAGGACACGCAGAGGGTCTTGCGCAGCGCCTCGTTGACGGCCTGGGCCTGTGCCTCGGTGATCCGGTGGTCGCCGGTGCCGAAGCGGGCCTGGGCCGCCGAGACCGCGTCCCCGCCGCCGCTGATGGTCGCGCACTGGTTGCGCGCGTTGGCGATCGCCTTGTCCGCGTCCTTGGTGAACGCCGGGTCGATCGCCGTCAGTGCGGCCAGCAGGGCGGTGCGCTGGGCGCCGGTGGGCTCGTCCGGCAGCAGGTCGGCGATGTCGGGCACGGGGGAGCCGGCGGCCGTGGGGGAGGACGTCGGGTGGCTGTCCGCCGGCGCGCCGCTGCTGTCGCCGCCGGAGGTGCACGCGGTGAGCGCGAGCAGGAGGGCGGCGCCGGTGAGGACGGCGGCTGTGAGGTGAGTACGCATGCCCGGCATTGTGACGGGGCCCGGGCGTGCGGGGGCCGAGTCGGCGCATCCGCGTGTCGCGGGCGGGGACGACCCCGCGGCACCGGGCGGCGCCGGGTGCCGCCCCCGCCGTCACACGGACGACAGGTCGATCGCTCGGTTGACGTCGGCGGGGCGCAGGACGCGGAGGATGCCCTCCAGGAGGTAGTAGTCGCCGTAGGGGACGGAGACCTCGACGCCGTCCTCGGCGGGGCGGTTGCGGGTGGCGCGGGCGAGGACGGCCTGCGCGCGGGTGGACCTGGTCGTGAGGCACGTGGTGGCCAGGGCGGTGAGGATGCGGAGCGCGGCCTCGCGGTAGGAGGGGCGGCCGGTGGCGGCGGAGAGGTCGAGCAGCCCGCAGGCCAGGACGGCGCCTGCGGAGGAGTCCTTGACGTCGTTCGGCTGCTGGGGCGCGAGGTAGTCCCAGACGGGGACGTTGTCGGGGGTGAGGGCGCCGAGAGCGTAGTCCGCCAGTTTCGTCGCCGTCGTGAGGAACTGCGCGTCGCCGGTGCGCCGGTGCATCGTGGTGAAGCCGTAGACGCCCCAGGCCTGGCCGCGGGACCAGCAGGAGGCGGGGCTGTAGCCCTGCACCGTGTTGGGGCCGATCGGGGCACCGGTGGCCGGGTCGAAGTCGTAGACGTGCGGTGTGGAGCCGTCCGGGCGGGGGAAGTGGCGCTGGGTCGTGCGCGCGTGGGCGGTGGCGGCGTCGAGGTAGCGGGAGTCCCCGGTCTGCTCGGTCGCGAAGGCGAGCAGGTCGAGGTTCATCATCGTGTCCATGATCACGCGGCCCGCGTTGGCCGGGTCGTTCAGCGCGCCCCAGGCGCGGATGAACCGGCCCGCGCTGTTGTACCGCTTGACGAGCGAGGACGCCGCCTGGACCGCCCCGTCGCGCCACTTGGCGTCGCCGGTGAGCCGCCAGGCGGTGACCCACGAAGGGGAGAAGAGGAAGCCCAGATCGTGCGTGCCGGTGTCGGTGCGGCGCGGGGCGAGCCGGTCGGCGGCGGCGAGGGCGAGGGAACGGAAGCGGGCGTCGCCGCTGTGCAGCCAGGCCATCCACAGCGTGCCGGGCCAGAAGCCGCCGACCCAGTCGCCGTTGTCGGAGTAGGTCCACTTCTCGAACTTCGTGATGACGGGGAACGACGTGACGCCGGGGGCGACCGCCCGCAGCTTGGTCACGGCGTAGTCCGCCGCCGTGCGCAGGATCTGCTCGGTCTCGGCCGGATCGGGGGACGGGAGCAAGGACGCGGCCCGCGCGGACGGTGCGGTGGCGGTGGTCGCGGCCGCGGCGCCGGCCGCGGTGGTCAGCAGGTGTCGCCGGGAGATGCTCATGGGTGCCCGCCGTTTCGAGTGGGGGGACGGATCACGAAGAGGCGAGGCAAGCGTGGCACGGCGTTCCCGCTGAAGTACATATACGTGGCGTGAGTTTGTGTATGTGAACCCGTGTCACTCCGTTCCCGGCGCACCGCCCGCGGCCTCGGCCGCGCCGTCCTCGCGGCCGGCGGCGTAGACGCGCTGGACGAACTCGGCGGCGGTCGCCTGGTCGAGGTCGTCGGTGAGGCGCATCAGTTCGGTGGTGAAACGGATGATCGGGTTCTGTGCCATGCGTACAGGAGACCGCGCCGAGGGGCCCGCTGCCAATCGATGATTCGCACTAATGTGCGGGTCCTGGTCTGTGGAACCCCGCCGGGCCGGGACACTCCCGTGATCGCCGTTGCCGGTCGGCGCGGGGTGCGACTGCGATCCTGTGGATGCCGCACAGCCACGGAGAAGGAGAAGGCGATGCCCGGAAAGCCGAGGATTCTCGTGACCGGTGCCGCGGGGAGCGTGGGAGGCGTCGGCCGCACCGCGGTCGAGGTCCTGCGGGACCGCGGGTTCCCCGTGCGCGCGTTCGTCCGCCGCGAGGACGACCGGGCCCAGGCGCTGCGGGCCATCGGCGCCGAGGTGTTCGTCGGGGACCTGACCAGCACCGCGGACGTGGCCGAGGCGGTGCGCGACTGCGCGCGGATGTACTTCGGGATGAGCGTGTCGGCGGAGTACCTCCAGGCCGCCCTGGTCGCGGCGGCCGTCGCCCGTGACTACGGCCGGCTGGACGTGCTGGTCAACATGTCGCAGATGACCATCTCCCAGATGGACCTCACCGGCGGTTCGGACTCCCGGCAGCACCGGCAGCAGTGGCTCGTGGAGCAGGTCATGGACTGGTCCGGGGTCCCCGTCACCGAGGTCCGGCCGACCGCCTTCATGGAGAACCCGATCTTCCTGGCGGCCGGTTTCGGCTCGATCACCCGGGACGGCACGATCCGTCTGCCCTTCGGCTCCGGCCGCACCTCGCCCATCATGGGGCGCGACGTCGGGGAGGCGGTCGCGGCGATCCTGGCGGACCCGGCGCCGCACATCGGGCAGGTGCGCGAGCTGACGGGGGCGGCCTCGCGCGACATGAACGCGATCGCGGCGGAGTTCTCCGAGGTGCTCGGACGGCCCGTCAGGTACGTCGACGTCCCCTACGAGGAGTGGGCCGCGAAGGACCTGGCGGCGCTGGGGCTGCCGGAGCACGTCCGGCAGCATCTGTCCGTCATGGCGCGCCTGCACGCGGACAACCGCTACGACCGGGCCACCGGCGACCTGGAGCAGCTCATCGGCCGGCCGGCGTCGGGCGTCCGGGAACTCGTCGCGGCGTACCCGGAGGTCTTCGCCTGACGTGCGGCCCGTCCCGGCCGGGGGCGGGACGGGCCGAACGCACTCAGTGGTCGGCGCAGCAGGGCGTCGGGTTGGGCACCTCGAAGGGGGCGAGGCGCCCGCCGACGGCGGGGACCAGCGGCAGCACGAGCCGGCCGGCCCGCCACTCCGGGCGGACATGGTCCCTGGTGAGGACCTCGATGCCGGGCGCGGGCCGTTCGTCCGCCGGGGAACCGAGGACCGTGAGCCCGGTGATGGGGGTGTGCGCGAGCACATCGGCCACCGTGATCACCCCGGTGAGGTGCTCCACACCGGGGAAGACCACGGCGCGGCCGCCGGTACGGGCGGCGGCCTCCTCCGCGGCCCGCGTGGCGGCGGCGGCCAGCGGGGCCGGGCCGTGGGTGCGGTCGCCCAGGCGCACGCCCCACGGCTTCGGTCCCGCGGTCCCCGGCCCGTCCACGCCCTCATCGGCGGTTGCGGCGTCCGGAGCGGTCAGCGCCCGCCAGGCCGCCTCGGCCGCCGCGGGCCCCTCCTCGTCCGGCAGGGTGAACGACACCGCCGTGTGCGGGGTGCCGGTCCGGATGAGGTGGGTGCAGGCGACCGTGCCCGCGGGAAGGCCGAGCCGGTCCACCAGATGGTGGATCAGGTGGTCGGCCTCCCGCAGGCCGGCGGTTCCGGCGTCGACGCCGAGGACCGTGCCGTTCGTCACGCGGGCAGCACCCAGATCGGGTTGGTGTAGAACCACAGGTCGCGCCACGGGTCGGCGTCGCCCACGACGTCGATCGCCGGGCCGTGCGGGTCCACCGCGGGACCGTTCAGGCCGACGGCGCTGCGGTTGCCGTCCGTACCGCGCAGGCGGACGTACAGCGGGCGGTCGACGCGGCCGAGCGAGTAGCGCAGACGCACCGAGCCCACGGACTGGTTCACCTCGAAGGACGTCACGACCTTGGCGGTGGGCGCGGCGAAGGTGTCCTTGTCGGAGGCGCGGCCGGTGACGTCGCCCTGGATGACGTCGACACGGGCGAGGGTCGGCACGAACTGCGCCCAGTTGGGGCCGTTCGCCAGGTCGATCTCGAGGATCAGGTCGACCTTGTCGCCGCGGCGGATCCGCAGCATGCCGCCGAGGGTCTGCTCGTCGCCGCCGGCCTTCAGGCGGGCGTTGAGGCCGCTGATCAGACCGCCGTGGTCCACCCACACGCGGCCGTCGCGGATGCCGTCCATCACCGCGCGGTAGGAGAAGCTGACGGCGCCGACGTGGGTGCGGCTGTACTGGCCGGGCCAGAAGTCGCCGTCGGTCAGGTTGAGCGCGCCGCCGTAGACCGGGTCGTTGTACTTGCCGTTGGCGTTGAAGTCGCTGCCCGGGCCGCGCACCGAGTTGTCCGCGTACACGTTGTGGGCGTCGGAGTTGGCGGTGATCCACCAGGGCTTGCCCTCGGCGAGCAGGCTGTCCCACAGACCGCCGACGGTGGCGGTCATCCAGTCGAAGCCGCCCCAGGTGCGGTAGCTCTCCAGGGGGTAGCCGGGCCAGGACTGGGCGCTCGGGTTGCTGTCGTAGAAACCGCGGCCCGCGCCGGGACCCTGCGGGGCGCGGAGGCCCGCGGCCTGGTGGCCGGGGGCGCCCTCCATGCCGACCGCGATGGACGGCTGGGCGTCGCGCCAGGCGCGGATCTCGTGCGGGGAGTCCAGGCCCTTGCGGGCCGGGTGGTTGGCCAGGAACAGCGCGTCGCGGACCCGGCGCTGGTCGACGGCGTCGGCGAGGAAGTTCAGGCCCGCGATGGCCAGCGCCTCGTTGGCCGGGGTGTTGTCCGTGGCGCCCTTGACCGCGCCGTCGAAGGAGTTCTCGAACTCCTTCAGCACCGCGACCTCGTTCGCGCCGGGGTGCACGAAGACGGTGCCGTGCTCGGCCGCCGGGATGTTCCACTCCAGGCCCTGGAAGACCAGGGTGTCCTCGATCTCGTCACGGGCGGCGACGATGTCGGGGTTGACCTTCTCCACACCGATCTTGGCGTGCTGCTCGCTGCCGTGGTCGGTGATGACCATCCAGTCCAGGCCGTTGCCGTTGGCGTGCCGGACGTGGTCGACGACGCGGTACTTCGCGTCGGAGCTGTACTGGGTGTGGATGTGGTGGTCACCGGCCAGCCACAGGAAGTCGCCGTTCCAGGTGCCGCTGCGGCCCGTCTTCTCGTCCGCGAAGGCGGGCGTCGCGCCCGTCGCCGCGCCGGCGAGCACGCTGCTCGCGGCCAGACCCGCGCCGAGCAGGCCGGTGCGCCGCAGCATCCCGCGACGGGACAGCTGGTTCGGCGTCAGTTCCTCGTCGGGGACGGACATGTCCAGCGCGGGCGGCAGCGACTGCGAGGCGTCGCCGTGCTCGTGGTGGTGTCCATGGCTGTGGTCGTGTCCGTGGTGGTGGCCGTGGCCCATGTTTCGCTCCTTGCTCTGAGCGCCGGTCCGCGCTGTTAGGAGACGTGCAGGAAGAGAGCCTGCGGAGGCTGGATGAATTCTTCGGACCCGCAAGGTGGAGGCGAGAGTTACGCCACATGTGATCCGGGTCGCCTGTTCCGGAACGTGTCAGTTCGCCGCACGCCGGGAACTGATGGGCCGTCGGTTGTATGAACAGCCCTTTGCCTGACGGGAGTTGGGTGTACGCGCTGGTCCGGGGCCCGGTGTCAGGCCTCGGCGACCGCCGCCGCCCCGGCGACCAGCAGCGCGCAGCCCGCGGCCGCCGCGATCGCGGCGGCCGCGCTCACATGGAGCACGATCAGGGCGCCGACCGCCGCCCCGGCGACCAGCGCGACGACGCTCAGCGCCTGCCGCACGGCCAGCGGCCGCGGATGCCTCGGGGCTCCGGCGTCACTGACCAGGGCGACCAGGGTGCGGGTCATCACGCTCGTCGTCAGTCCGCCGACCTTCAGCCGTCCGGCCATGGTGTTCTGCATGCCGAGCGCGACCGCGCAGATCGCGACCAGGGCGTCGTGCGGCACGCCCACCGCCGACAGCCCCGCCGCCGTGCCCAGCAGCGCGGCCTCGCAGCCCGCACCGGCCCGCACCAGCGCCGTCGGCGGCTGCAGCCGGCCCACCGTCGCCCGGCAGATCAGGATGCCGGCGACGAATCCGCCGAGGGCCACCACGGAGGTGACGAGGGAGAAGCCGGAGACGCCCGCCATACCGAGGCTGACGAAGACGAGGTTGCCGGTCATGTTGGCCACGAACACATGGCCCAGGCCGATGATGCTCACCGCGTCGATCAGCCCGCTCAGCACGGTGAGGGCGAGCAGCAGTGCGGGAAGCAGGCGTCCGGGCCCGGCGGCCGTTCCACCGCTCATGTCCGCCGCCTTTCGCCGATGCCGCGTGCTCTCCCGGTCAGGATGCACCGCGCAAGCGCGGGGAGCAGACTGGTGCGTGGCCGATCAGGGGTACGGGTCCGGAACGGGCCGGGCCGGGCCGGACCCGAAGGAGCGTGGTGATGGCGGAATCCTCCCCGGAGGCGCTGTCGCAGCCGGTGCTCAGCCCTCTCACGACCTCCGCCATCTTTCTGGTCGTCACCGTCGACGACGGGGGTGAGGACACCGTCCGCGATCTGCTGGAGGACCTGTCCGGCCTTCAGCGCTCGGTCGGCTTCGGCTCCCCGGGCGGCAGGCTCAGCGTCGTGGCGGGCATCGGTTCGCAGGTCTGGGACCGCCTCTTCGACGCGCCGCGGCCGGCCCGCCTGCACCCCTTCGAGGAGCTGACCGGGCCCCGCCACCACGCCCCCGCCACCCCCGGCGACCTGCTCTTCCACATCCGGGCCACCCGGCAGGACCTGTGCTTCGGGCTCGCCGCGCAGATCATGGAGCGGCTGCGCGGCTCCGTGACGGTCCGCGACGAGGTGCACGGCTTCACCTATCTCGACGTCCGCGACCTGCTGGGCTTCGTCGACGGCACCGAGAACCCCGTCGGCGCCGAGGCCGCCGCGGCCGTCCTGATCGGCGACGAGGACCCCGGCCACACCGGCGGCAGCTACGTGATCGTGCAGAAGTACCTGCACGACATGGACGCCTGGAACGCCCTCACGGTCGAGCAGCAGGAGCTGGTCATCGGCCGGAGCAAGATGGGCAACATCGAGATGGACGACGCCGTCAAGCCCGCCGACTCCCACGTCGCCCGCACCACGGTGGTCGACCCGGACGGCACCGAGCGGCAGATCCTCCGCGACAACATGCCCTTCGGGACCGTCGGGAGCGGCGAGTTCGGGACGTACTTCATCGGCTACGCGCGGACGCCGGAGGTCACCGAGACGATGCTGCGCAGGATGTTCCTCGGCGACGACGAGGCGTCCCACGACCGCATCCTGGACTTCTCCACCGCCGTCACCGGCACCCTGTTCTTCGCCCCGCCCGCCGCCTTCCTCGACGACCTGCCCGGCCCGCCCGCCCCGGCGGCGACCGCGGTGCCCGCGACCGTACCGGCCCCGCAGTCGCTGGGGATCGGAGACCTCAGGAAGACCGCCACGCCATGAACAACCTGCACCGAGAACTCGCCCCGATCTCCGACGCGGCCTGGGCGGACCTGGAGGACGAGGCGCGGCGCACCTTCGAGCGCCATGTCGCGGGCCGCCGGATCGTGGACGTCCCCGAGGCCGCGGGGCCCGAACTGGCCGCGGTGACGACCGGTCACCTGGCCGACGTGGCGGCGCCCTCCCCGGACGTCGTCGCGCACCTGCGCCGCTCGCAGCCGGTCGTCGAGCTGCGGGTGCCGTTCACGGTCGACCGCCGCCAGGTGGACGACGTGGAGCGCGGTGCCAAGGACGCCGACTGGCAGCCGGTCAAGGACGCCGCCCGGCGGCTGGCCTTCACCGAGGACCGGGCGATCTTCGAGGGCTGGGCGGCCGCCGGCATCGACGGCATCCGCGCGAGCGCGTCGAACCCGCCGCTCACCCTGCCGGCCGACGTGCGCGACTACCCCAACGCCGTCAGCCAGGCCGTCTCCGCGCTCCGCCTCGCCGGAGTCGGCGGCCCCTACACGCTCGCGCTCAGCGCGGAGGCGTACACCGCCGTCAACGAGACGTCCCACTACGGCTATCCCATCCAGACCCACCTGGCCCGCGTCCTGGACGGCGAGATCGTCTGGGCACCGGCGATCGACGGGGCCTTCCTGCTCTCGACGCGCGGCGGCGACTTCGAACTGCGCATCGGCTCGGACGTCGCCATCGGCTACCTGTCGCACGACGACACCAGCGTGCGGCTGTACTTCCAGGAGACGCTGGCCTTCCTGGTGCACACCGCCGAGGCGGCGGTCGCCCTCGCCCCGGCCGCCGCGTAGCCCGGCGGGTTCCGGGTATCGGACCGATATGACCGGAAAGCACAGGAAACCGTCGCTCTGGCCGCACCGCCACCCCGAACGCCGCGAGCCGCACACCCGCCACGCGGCCGCCCCGCCCGGCGCCGGTGTCATCGGCGAGGGCCCCGCCGGCCCGCCGCCGCTGGTCCCCGGCACCCATGTCGACGGAAGTCAGGCGCCGCACCACAGGGCCTGAACCGGTCCCCTTCTGGAAGGATCGCCGGTGCCGACGCGCCGCGCGTCCAAGGGGGTTGAACGTGCCGTCCACCGAACTGACGCATGTCTTCCGGATCGCCGCGCCGCCGCGCGAGGTCTACGCGCACCTGGCGGAACCGGAGCACTACATCGGCCTGTCGCCGCTGGTGGTCGCCGTCCGCGAGGTGCGCCGCGACGAGGACGGCACGGTGCGCTACACCGCCGTGGAGCGCTTCAGGTTCCTCGGCCTGCGCCACGACAACGCCATCGACGTCACGTTGAACGCCGACCCGGCCGGCCTGCCGGACGCCGCCTCGGTCGGCGGCGAGGTGCGCAGCCCCGGCCGGGTCCGCATGGGCTACCGCTTCGCCATCGCGGCCGACGGCTCCGGCAGCGTCGTCACCGACGTCCTGCGGCTGAGCACCCCGCCGGGCCTGCTGCGCTTCGCCGCCTCCCAGGCGGGCGCCGTGCAGGCGACACGGGCCGCGGTGCTCGCCGAACGCCTGGAGCGGCGCGCCTGACGTCCGTACGGGTGGACCGGGCCGGGAGCGCGTGACACGTTCCGTCACCGTGGGGACCGTTTGTGTGATCATTCGCCGTCCCTTCTGGAGGAACCCCCACGATGAGCGCGCACACGGAGAACGAGATCGTCATCGACGCGCCGTTGCAGTACGTCTGGCTGCGCACGAACGACGTCGCCGCCTGGCCCTCGCTCTTCAGCGAGTACGCGTCGGCCGAGGTCATCGCGCAGGAGGGCGACACCGTGCGCTTCCGGCTCACGATGCACCCGGACGAGAAGGGCCGCGTCTGGTCGTGGGTCTCGGAGCGCACCGCGGACCCGGTGACGCGCACCGTGCGGGCGCGGCGGGTGGAGACCGGCCCGTTCGAGTTCATGAACATCTTCTGGCACTACGAGGAACTGGGCCCGGAGAGCACGCGGTTGCGCTGGGTGCAGGACTTCCGCATGAAGGCGGACGCGCCCGTCGACGACGAGGGCATGCGGCAGCGCATCAACGGCAACTCCAAGGTGCAGATGCAGCTCATCAAGGAGCGCCTGGAGGCCCGCCGCATCCGCCCGGTCGGCACCCTGGACGTACCGGCCGACACGCGCCGCGGCGGCGACATCCGCACCCTGCTCGCGACGGGCTCCGTCGGCACGACGGACGGCTTCTGCGGCATGGTCACGGTCGGCCCCGGCGAGGCGGTGGCCGAGCACTACCACCCCTACTCGCAGGAGTACCTGGTCGTCGTGGAGGGCGAGTTGCGGGTCGACCTCGACGGCGTGCCGCGCAGCGTCGCCGCCAACGAGGCGCTGCTCATCCCGCGCGAGGTGCGGCACCGCGTGGTGAACGCCTCCGGCGCGGTCGGCCGCGCGGTGTTCTTCCTGAGCCCGCTGGCGCCCCGCCCCGACCTGGGCCACGTCAACACCGAGAGCCGTGAGGAGGCGGCCGCCGTGGCGCAGGCCGCCGTCACCGAGGGCCCGTCCGAGCCGGGCCGCGAACTGGTCGACCGGTGACGGGACGCCCGGCCGTGCGCCGCGTCGTGGTCACCGGCGTCGGCGCGGTCGCACCCGGCGGCGCCGGGCGGGAGGCCTTCTGGCAGCGGATCGTCGGGGGGCAGCCGGCGGTCCGCCGGATCAGCCGCTTCGACGCCTCCGGCTACCGCTCGCAGATCGCCGCCGAGGCCGACTTCGACCCGGTCGCGGCCGGGCTCACCCCGCAGGAGGTGCGCCGCAACGCCCGCTACGCGCAGTTCGCCCTGGTGGCCGCCGCGGAGGCGCTCGCCGACAGCGGCATCGCGCCGCAGGAGGAGGACACCGACCGGATCGGCGTCTGCCTCGGCACCGCCGCGGGCGCCACCGCGACGCTGGAGGAGGAGTACGCGGTCGCCAGCGACGGCGGCCGCGACTGGGAGGTGCACGCCGAGTACGGCGTCCCCTTCCTGCACCGGGCCATGCACCCCTCCTCCGCGGCGGCCGAACTGTCGCTGCGGTACGGGCTGCACGGCCCCTCCGTCGTGGTCTCCACCGGCTGCACCTCGGGCATCGACGCGATCGGCCACGCGTTCCAGACACTGCGCGACGGCGAGGCCGACGTGGTGCTCGCGGGCGCCGGCGACGCGCCCATCTCGCCCGTCACGGTGGCCTGTTTCGACGCGGTCCGCGCCACCACCGACTTCGACGGCGACCCCGGGCGGGCGGCGACCGCCTTCGACGCACGCCGCAGCGGGTTCGTCCTCGGCGAGGGCGGCGCCGTGCTCGTCCTGGAGGAGATGGAGCGCGCCGTCGCCCGCGGCGCCCGCGTCTACTGCGAGGTCCGCGGCTACGACAACCGGGCCAACGCCTACCACATGACCGGGCTGCGTCCCGACGGCTACGAGCTGAGCGAGGCCATCATCACCGCCATGTCCGAGGCCGGCATCTCCCCCGAGGAACTGGACTACATCAGCGCCCACGGCTCCGGCACCACGCAGAACGACCGCCATGAGACCGCCGCCTACAAGCGGGCCCTGGGCGAGCACGCGCGGAAGGTGGCGATCAGCTCCATCAAGTCGGTCATCGGCCACTCCCTCGGCGCGATCGGCGCACTGGAGACGGCCGCGTGCGCCCTGGCCATCAGCCGCGGCAAGATCCCGCCGACGGCCAACCTGGTCCACCCCGACCCGCTGTGCGACCTGGACTACACGCCCGTCTTCGCCCGCGAGCAGCGGGTGCGGCACGCGCTGTCGGTCGGCAGCGGCTTCGGCGGCTTCCAGTCGGCGATGGTCTTCTCCGCCCTGGACGCGGACGGGCGCGACGCGGGCGCGCGCGGGGTCGCGGAACGCGACGACCGGGACGAGGCGGCGGCATGACCACGCGCGCGGTGATCAGCGGCATCGGCGTGATCGCCCCCACCGGCGTCGGCACCGGCCCGTACTGGCGGGCCACCCTCGCCGGGCGCAACGGCCTGCGCCCGCTGGGCCGGCCGGACGCCGGCCGCTCCCCGGTCGCCGTGGCCGGCGAGATCACCGGCTTCGACGCGGGCGAGTGGATCGGCGACCGGCTGCGGGCGCAGACCGACCGGTGGACCTGGTTCGCCCTGGCCGCCGCCGAGATGGCGCTGACCGACGCCGCCCTCAAACCGGCCGACCACCCCCCGTTCCATCTGTCGGTGGTCACCGCGGGCGGCTCGGGCGGCAACGAGTACGGGCAGCGCGAACTCCACCACCTGCTGGCCGGGCGGTCCGGCCGGACGGCCGCCCGCGGACCGGCGGCGTCCTTCTACGCGGCCAGCACCGGGCAGATCTCCATCCGGCACGGATTCACCGGTGGCTGCGGGGTCGTCGCCTCCGACGGGGCGGGCGGCCTCGACGCGCTCAAGCAGGCATGGCGGCTGCTGCGCCGCGGCAGCAAGGCCGTGCTCGTCGGCGGGACCGAGGCGCCGCTGTCCCCGTACGCGCTGGCGTGCCAGGCGACCCTGCCGACCGTGCACCGGGGCACCGACCCCGAGCGCGCCTACCTGCCGTTCAGCCCCGACGCCTCCGGCTTTGTACCCGGCGAGGGCGGCGCGCTGATGGTGCTGGAGGAGAAGGCGTACGCGGCGGAACGCGGCCGGCTCGCCTACGCCGAACTGCTCGGGCACGCCGCCACGCACGACGCGTACCACCACACCCTGCCCGCCCCCGACGGCGCACAGCTCGCACGGGCGATGACCACCGCCCTGGAGCAGGCCGGCCGTGAACCGCAGGACGTGGACGTGGTCTTCGCCGACGGTGCGGCGGACCCGGACGGCGACGCCGCCGAGGCCGCCGCCCTGCGCCGGGTCTTCGGCGACCGGCTGGCCGCGCTCCCGGTGACCGTCCCGAAGGCGGCGGTCGGCCGCCTCGTGTCGGGCGCGGGCGCGCTCGACGCCGCCACCGCCGCGCTCTCCCTGCGCACGGGCCTGATCCCGCCCACCCGCGGCGCGGACGAGGCGACCTGCCGCGAGCGGTACGGGCTCCACCTGGTCACCCGCTGGCACCGCCCGGACCACCTGCGCACGGCACTGGTGGTGGCCCGCGGCACGGGCGGCTTCAACAGCGCGGTGGTGCTGGGGTCATTGGAATGAGGCCCGTGCGGGCCCGCCGCGCGGGGCGGGCCGCCTCGACGGCACGGTCGCGCTGGGGTTCGCCGGCGTGACACCTGGGGCGCAGCGCCCCGCACGACGACGGCTGCCGGGCCCCGCCTGGGGGGCACGGCGTACGCCCGACGGGTGCGGGGCCGGACCGGCCGCTTCTGGCACTGGTCGCGGTCCGCGGTACGGGCGGCTTCAACCGTGCGGTGGTGCCAGGGCATTGGCGAGGCCCGTGAGGACTGTCCGGGACGGCAGCGGCCCACGGGACCGCCGTGCGTTTTGCCGTGATGCCTGCCACCGACGGCCGGATCGGCTGCGTGGTGCGGACGGCGTCAACCGTGTTGTCGCGCCGAGGGCATGGGAGCGGGCCCGTGTGTGGCGGAAGCCGACGGGTGCGGGGCCGGCCTGACTGCCGCCCGCGCTGACGGTCGCTCGCGGCATGACCGGCTTGAACAGCGCGGTTGCGTCGCGGCGTTGGCGCCGGGCGCGCGGACTGTCCGGGGCGACGGGGGCCGTCCCACGAGGCCGGGTCGTCTGTGGGGAACGGGCGTCTCATCCGTGCCCCGGCGGACTTGCGGGACGGGCGGCCTCAACCGCACCGTGGAGCCCGGACGTTGAGGTGGGGCCCGCGCGGAGGGCCCAGGTACGACGACGGCCGCCCCACCGAAGTGGGGCGGCCGTAGCCGGGGATCGCCGGGTCGGGGCGGTGCACCTTCCCGCGGCCGTGGACGTCGTTGGCCAGGGCGGGGAGCGCGAGGGCCGCGGCGCTGCCGATGGCGGGGACGGACAGGGCCGCGCGGGAGAGTGCCCCGGACGGCGGGTGCCCCGACGAGGGGGCTGCCGTCAGGAGTTGATGCAGACGTTCCCGGCGGTCGGGTTGACCAGCGAGAGCAGGATGTTGACGCTGTTCCCGCAGACGTTGACCGGGATGCTCACCGGGACCTGGATCGCGTTGCCGCTGACCACGCCGGGGGAGCCGATCGCTGCGCCGTCCGCGTGCGCACCGCCGCGGCCGAAGCCGCCGTAGCCGCCGGCGAAGCCACCGCCGTGGCCGCCGCCGTAACCGCCACCGTGGCCGCCGCCGTAACCGCCGTCGGCAAGGGCACCGCCCGCGCTGCCGAGGACCGCGGCGCCCGCCGCGACGGTCAGGACGGCTGCCTTCGAAAAACGCTTCACGAGCTGTTCCTTTCATTGATCACTGCATGCCGACTGGTCAACGAAGCCCCCGCGCGTCGGATGCGGAGCGTCACCCGGATAGCCGTCCGGGCCGCGCGGGCGGAAATACCAGCTGATAACCAGGGGTTCCGGGGGGCCGTCAGATCGACCGAGCCGTCAAGGAGTCCCGCACATGCGCCTGTCCTTGCGGCGGACCGCGTCCGCCGCCCTCATAACCGTCCTGCCGGTCCTCGCCCTCGCCCTGCCCGCGGCGCCCGGCGCCGCCGAACCCCGGCCCGGCCCCCCGGGGGCGATACCCGGGCGGTACATCGTCACGCTGAAGCCGGGCGCCTCCCCCGACGCGGTGCTCGGCGGGCTCGGGGTCACGCCGCTCTTCACCTACCGGCACGCCCTGACCGGCTTCGCGGCGCAACTGACGCAGGCCCAGGCGGAGAAGGCGCGCACCGCGGCCGGGGTGGACGAGGTGGAGCAGGACGCGATGGTGAACGTGCCGCCCGGCGAGGACGCCCCCGCGGACAGCGACCTCGAACCGCCGTACTCCGGCGGCCCGGACGGCGAGCCCGTGGACCCGCCGGCGGAGACCGCGGCCCCCCTGCCGTCCGCCTCCGCGCTGCGCATGGGCGGCTTCACGCCCTGGGGGCTGACCCGCATCAACAACCGGGCGCTGGGCGGTACCGGGTTCTCCGTGAAGGCGACGGGGGCCAAGGTGACGGCGTACGTCGTCGACAGCGGCATCGAGTTCTCGCACCCGGACTTCGGGGGCCGCGCGGTGCCCGGGTACGACGCGATCGGCGACGGTCTGGACGGCGGGGACTGCAACGGCCACGGCACGCATGTGGCGGGCACGGTCGGCGGCAGTTACACGGGGGTCGCGCGCAAGGTGTCGCTGGTGTCGGTGCGGGTCTTCCCCTGCGTGGGGCGGACCGCGAACTCCGTGATCCTCGCGGGCATCGACTGGGTGGCCGGGCACGCGAAGCGCCCCGCCGTGGCCAATCTGTCGTTCGCCGGACGGTGGTCCCTGGCGGTGAACCGCGCGGTGGAGGCGCTGTCGAAGGCGGGCGTCTTCCCGGTGGTCGCGGCCGGGAACGACAACGTCAACGCCTGCTTCGTCTCCCCGGCCTCCTCGCCGGGAGCCTTCACCGTCGGCGCCATCGACCAGGAGGACCGCCGGGCCTGGTTCAGCGACTGGGGCACGTGCGTGGACATCCACGCGCCCGGTACGGGCATCCTGTCCGCGTACCTCAACGGCAGCTTCCGCGACATGGACGGCACCTCGATGGCCGCCCCGCATGTCACCGGGATCGCCGCGCTGTACAAGGACACGTACGGCGACGCGTCCTTCGCGGCGCTGTCGGCGTGGCTGGGCGAGCACGCGATCCGCAACGTCCCGCTGGACGGGGGGTTCGGCACGGCCCGGCTCGCCGCCTTCACCAACGGCCTGTGACACGGCGGCCGGAGCACACGACGAGGCCGCCGGAGGAATCCTCCGGCGGCCTCGGTCGAGACAGTAGGACTGCGTCAGCTGTTGATGCAGACGTTGCCGGCCGTCGGGTTCAGCAGGGCGATGACGCCGATGCCGTTGCCGCAGACGTTGATCGGGATGTTGATCGGCACCTGGACGACGTTGCCGCTCAGGATGCCGGGCGAGCCGATGGCGGCGCCCCGCGCGTGGGCACCGCCGCCGCGGCCGAAGCCGCCGAAGCCGTTGCCGTAGCCACCGCCGTGGCCGTAGCCACCGCCGTAGCCACCGCCGTGGCCGAAGTTACGGCCGCCGCCGAAACCGCCGCCGCGGTTGTCGTTGCCACCGGCGACAGCCGCCGTGCTGGCGCCGAAAACGGTGACCCCGGCGATGATGGTCGAGATGGCGACCTTGGTGAAGCGGTTCACTTTTATTCCCTTCGGATCGGTCCGACTCCAAACGTCGTGACCGAATCAACGCCTGCTGATGTCCGGAGATGCGAACCATCACCCATATAGTCCTGTCAGATAAGCACACTGGGTGATGGGTCGTCAGGTAAGCCAGTCGTTCGGACGTGCCCCCGGTGTCGCGTGTGCGTGATGCGCGGCCATTGCCCGGCCCGCCCCGGCGCGGATACGCTGCGTTCGCGATACCGATCGCTTTTCGGAATCTCGAACAGCCGAGGGCGGCCGGGAACGACCGCTCGGAGAGAGCGAGCAGAGATGGGACGTCTCGTACCCGCGGTGACCAGAGCGCTGGACATCATGGAACTCTTCCTCGAGGGGGACGGCACGATGTCCGCGCCGGAGATCACCCGCAGGCTGGGGCTCCCGCGCACCACCGTGCACGAGCTGGTGACGACGCTGGCCGCGCGCAACTACCTCGTCCCGCTGCCGGGGCAGGCCGGCCGCTACCGGCTCGGCGTGCGCACGTACCAGCTGGGCAGCCGCTACGCCGAGCAGCTGGACCTGGCCGCCGAGGGGCAGCAGGTCGCCCGGTCCGTCGCCGAGACCTGCGACGAGACGGTGCACGTGGCGGTGCTCGAGGGCACCGACGTCATCTACATCGCCAAGGTCGACAGCACCCACGCGGTGCGGATGGTCTCCGCGGCCGGCCGGCGGCTCCCCGCGCACTGCACCTCGGTCGGCAAGATGCTGCTCGCCGCGCTGCCCGCCGCCGCGATCGACGACCGCTTCCCCGACGACCGCCCGCTGACCGCGATGACCCCGCACAGCATCACCTCGCCGCGCGAACTCCGGCGCCAGCTGGACCTGGTGCGCGAGCGCGGCATCGCCGTCGAGCAGCGCGAGTCCAACCCCGACGTCTCCTGCGTGGCCGCCCCGGTGCGGGACGCCGCCGGGCACGTGGTGGCGGCGCTCAGCATCTCCGTGCCGATGGTCCGGTGGAGCGACGAGCGCCTGACGGAGCTGGAGGGGCTGGCGGTCAAGGGGGCCGCCGAACTCTCCGAACGCCTCGGCCACCGCGGCGGTGTGCGATGAGCGGGGTCGAACTCGCCCTCGCCGCACGGGCGTCGCTCGGTGAGGGCCCCACCTGGGACGCGGCCGGTGCCCGGCTGCTCTGGGTGGACATCCTCGCCTCCCGTGTGCACGGGTACGACCCGCTGGACGGCCGGACCTCGGTCCTGGGGACCGGGCAGCACGTCGGCGCCGCCAAGCCGCGCGCGGCCGGCGGCATCGTGGTCAACCTCCGTGACGGCGTGGCGGTGTACGACGCCGACGGCGCCTTCCGCTGGCTGCACCGCGAGTCCGTGCCCGGGCGGCGGGCCAACGACGCGGCGGTCGACGCGTCCGGCGCCCTGTGGGCCGGCACCATGCGCTACGACGAGGCACCCGGCGGAGGGACGCTGTCCCGGGTGGCCCCCGACGGCACGGTCGAAACGGTCCTGGACGACGTGGCCGTCAGCAACGGGACCGGCTGGAGCCCCGACGGCTCGCTCATGTACTACGTCGACAGCCCCACCCGCCGGATCGACGTCTTCGATGTGGACCGTGACACCGGACTGGTCCGCAAGCGGCGCCCGTTCGCGGTGGTCGAGGAGGGTGCCGGCTTCCCCGACGGGCTCACGGTGGACGCCGACGGCTGCGTGTGGGTGGTGCTGTGGGACGGGGCCGCGGTGCGCCGCTGGACCCCGCGCGGTGCCCTGGACCGGGTGGTCGAGGTGCCCGTGCGGCGGCCGACGGCCTGCGCCTTCGGCGGGCCGCACCTCACCGACCTCTACATCACCTCGGCGCGGACCGGGCTGGGGGAGCGGGAGCTGGCCGCCCGCCCGCTGGCCGGTTCGCTGCTGGTACTGCCCGGGGCCGGGCAGGGTATGCCCGAAGTGCCTTTTGCGGGCTGATTGGAGTGGAATTCAGGGCTGATCGGGTTCCTAAACCCGCATGTCCCGGCTTTCACAGAGGTTTCACCAGTTCGACGAACGGCTCATGTGTACGTCGTACCAGTGCCTCACATACGCTGCCCGGACGATGGACTACTGCGCAGCCTGCCGACGGCACATCAACGGCGCCCTGTCTTGCCCGGGGTGCGGAGCGCCCGCCCACCAGCTCGGTGAGAAGGGTTCCGACGGCGTGCCCGCGGCGCAGGCCGCGTCCGCCGACACGGAGGCGATGGAGACCGTCGCGCCCGGCCGGGCCGAGCGCCGCCGCGCGGCGGCCCGCGGGGGCGACGACCCGGCGGCGCCGCGCCGCTCCGGCCGGCGCAACCGCACCCGCAGCATTCGCACCCGGCGCAAGTCCCGCCTGTTGGTGGGCACGCTGATCGGTGCCGCGATCGTGCTGGTCGGCTGGAGCGTCGCCGAACTTCCGCTGGCCGGCTACGTGACCGGTGACCGGACCCAGTCCGCCGGTTCCGACGAGGTGCCCAGCCCGAGCGCCTCACCGGGTGCGACGTCCTCGGCGCACGCCTCCTCGACGGCGAGCGTCACCGGGAAGCCCGCGTCCGACGCCTCCTCGGCCTCGGCCTCGGCCTCGTCCAGTGCCTCGACGTCGTCGAGTCCTTCGGCGAGCGGCAAGGGCTCGCCGACCGCGACGGCGTCCGGTGCGGTGAGCCAGAAACCGACGACCTCCGGGCCGCCGACCGCCCCGGGCGGCAACGGCGGTGGTTCGGGCTCCTCCGGCCCGGCCTCGACCCCGGCCAGCGCGCCCCCGCCGCCCCCGTCCTCGACGCCGTCGCCCACCTGCACCCGCATCCTGTGGTGGTGCAGCTGACGGGTCGCCGCCCGTCGTCGCCGGCGGCCGGTCCCGGCCGGTCAGTCCCGGCCGGTCAGTCCCGGCCCACCATCCGCCTGAGCAGGTCGCGCAGTGTCGCCCGCTCGCCCGCCGAGAGCGCGGCCAGTGGTTCCCGCGCGAAGTCCAGTGAGCCGCGCAGCCGTCCCGCGGTGACCTCGCCCGCTTCGGTGGGGGCCGCGAGCTTGACCCGCCGGTCGGCCGGGTCCGCGCGCCGCTCCACCAGGCCCTGCGCCTCCAGGCGGTCCACGATGCCGGTCACGTTCGACGGCTCGCACTTCAGGCGTGCCGCTATGCCGCGCATGGGCAGCGGCTCGCGGGCGAGCAGCGTCAGCACGCGCGCCTGGGTGCCGGTCAGCCGGTGGGCCGCGGCGGCCTCCTCGTACTCCTCGTGATAGCGCGCCACGACGGTGGCGATGAGGTCGACGACCTCCACGGTCAGCGGGTCGGTGCGGCGTGGCATGGCTCCAGGCTACCTGTTGCTTGACATCATCAAACATTCAGGTACATGGTTGGTTAAGAACCTAAAGCTTTTGGAGGCGTTTCCCCATGCCGCAGAGCCGTGAATGGCACCTGGTCTCCCGCCCGCACGGGTGGCCGAAGCCGGAGGACTTCGCGCTGCGCGAGACCGAGGTCGGCGAGCCCGGCCCCGGGCAGGTCCTGGTCCGCAACCTGTACGTGTCCGTCGACCCGTACATGCGCGGCAGGATGAACGACACGAAGTCGTACGCGGAGCCGTACCGGCTGGACAAGCCGATGCAGGGCGGCGCGGTCGGCCGGGTCGTCGCCTCCAACGCCGAGGGCTTCGCCGTCGGCGACCACGTGCTGCACTTCCTCGGCTGGCGCGAGTACGCCCTCGTCGACGTCAAGACCGCGGTCAAGGTCGACCCCGGCCTCGCGCCGCTGAGCACCTATCTCGGCGTGCTCGGCATGACCGGCCTCACCGCCTACGCGGGCCTGCTGCGGGTCGCGGAGTTCAAGGAGGGCGACGTCGTCTTCGTGTCCGGCGCGGCCGGCGCGGTCGGCAGCCAGGTCGGCCAGATCGCCAGGCTCAAGGGCGCCTCACGCGTCGTCGGCAGCGCCGGCTCGGACGAGAAGGTCAAGCTGCTCACCGAGGAGTACGGCTTCGACGCCGCCTTCAACTACAAGAACGGCCCGGTGGCCGAGCAGTTGGCCGCCGCCGCCCCCGACGGCATCGACGTCTACTTCGACAACGTCGGCGGTGAGCACCTGGAGGCCGCCATCGGCGCCCTCAACCTGCGCGGCCGCGTGGCCGTCTGCGGCATGATCGCGCTCTACAACGCCACCGAGCCCGACCCCGGCCCGCGCAACCTGGCCCGCCTCATCCAGAACCGGCTGCGTATCGAGGGCTTCCTCGTCGGCGACCACTACGACCTCCAGCCGCAGTTCGTCCAGGAGGTCGGCGGCTGGATCCGCGAGGGCGGACTGCGCTACCGCGAGACCGTCATGGACGGCATCGAGAACAACCTGGAGGCCTTCCTCGGCGTCCTGCGCGGCGACAACACCGGCAAGATGCTGGTCCGCCTGCCCGAGTAGGCCGGTTCCCGGCCCGTGTCCAGGGGTGCGCTCCCTCGGGGGTGCGCCCCTGACGCCGTCGTGGCGGGCGGCAATGCCCCACCGTGGCCGCCCGGTCCCAGGTGCCTCCCCTGACCCCGAGGGGCGATGTCACGCATCGCCGCATGATCCGGGCGGAACCGCCCGCCGGGCGGTCCCCGGCGTCCCGTCCGCCGCGCGCGGCGCGGTCAGCAGCGCGACGAAGTCCCGGAAGACGGCGGGCATGTCCACCGCCCCGGGGTCGTGCAGCCACTGCGTCTGCAGGCCGTCCATCACGGCGACGAGCAGCGGCGCGGCCTGCTCGGGGGTCAGGCGGCCGGGCAGCACGTCCCCGTACTCGCCGCGCAGCGACTGCGCCGCCCACGCGCGCACCCGCGCGTACCGCTCCGTGAAGTACCCGCTCGCCGGATGGCCCTCGGTGACGCTGTCGCCGGCGAGCACGGTGAAGACCTGGACGACGCCCGGCCGGGTCGCGTTGTACTCGACGAGGCCGGCGATCATCTCCAGCGGCCAGGCGGTGCCGTGCAGCGCCGCCGAGGCCATGTCCCACTGGTCGCGCATGTCCAGCACCGCGATCAGCAGGGCCTCCTTGCTCGGGAAGTGGTGCAGCAGCCCCTGCTGCGTCAGGCCCGCCCGCTCGGCCACGGCCGCCAGCGAGGCCCCCCGGTAGCCGCGCTCGGCGATCACTTCGAGGGCGGCCTGGACGATCGCGGCCCTGCGGTCCGCGCCGCGGGCCGCGCGCCCCAGTCCCCGCCCGCGGTCGTCGCCTGTCACGACGGCGAGCCTAACCGGGCCGCGGCGCGCTCGGGTAACGAGCGGGTGACGACACCTACCGATCATCAGGTGGGAGGGCCAGGATGCCCCGTGGACAAGGCGACGACAACCCGTCCCCGACATGGGAGTTGACCGGATGACCGACACCGAGCGCGCGGCCGCCGTGGAGCAGGCCCTCGGCAAACTCGACCTCGACACCAAGGCACGTCTGCTGGCCGGGCAGAACATGTGGTCACTGCCCTCGGTCCCCGAGATCGGACTGGGCTCCCTCGTCATGTCCGACGGACCGGTCGGCGTACGGGGCGTGCGCTCCACCGCCGACGACCCGTCCGTCGCCCTGCCCAGCCCCACCGCGCTCGCCGCCTCCTGGGACCCCGGACTCGCCCGCCGCACCGGGCGGCTGCTCGCCCAGGAGGCCCGCCGCAAGGGCGTGCACGTCCTCCTCGCGCCGACCGTCAACCTGCACCGGTCGCCGCTCGGCGGGCGGCACTTCGAGGCGTACTCCGAGGACCCGTACCTGACCGGCGAGATCGGCACCGGCTACGTCGCCGGTGTCCAGGACGGCGGCGTCGGCACCACTGTCAAGCACTTCGTGGCCAACGACGCCGAGACCGAGCGCTTCACCGTGGACAACGCCGTCGGCGAACGCGCCCTGCGCGAGCTGTACCTCGCCCCCTTCGAGGCCATCGTCAAGAACGCCCGCCCCTGGGGCGTCATGGCCGCCTACAACGGGGTCAACGGCTCCACCATGACCGAGCACCACCGGCTCCAGAACGAAGTGCTGCGCGAGGAATGGGGCTTCGACGGCTTCGTCGTCTCCGACTGGCTCGCCGCCCGCGACACCGTCGCCGCCATCACCGGCGGTCTCGACGTGGCCATGCCCGGCCCGCACACCGTGTACGGCGAGGCCCTCGCCCAGGCGGTGCGGGACGGGCGGGTGGAGGAGTCCGTCGTCGACGCCGCCGTGCGCAACGTCCTGCTGCTCGCCGCCCGCGCCGGGCTCCTGGAGGGCGTGCCCGCCGCGGTGCCCGCGGACGCGCTGCCCGCCGCGGTCGACGGCGAGGCCCTGGCCCGCGAGATCGCGCGGCGCTCGTTCGTCCTGCTGCGCAACGAGCCGCGCGAGGGGCGGCCCGTGCTGCCGGTCGACCCCACCCGGGTGGACGGCCTCGCGCTCATCGGCGCCGCCGCGCGCGACGCCCGCGTCCTCGGCGGCGGTTCCGCGCACGTCTTCCCGGCCCACGTCGTCTCCCCGCTCGACGGGCTGCGCGCCGCGCTGCCCGCGGGCACCCGGCTGACGTACGCCGTCGGCGCCGACCCCAGCGACGAACCGGCCGCCGCCGGACAGGGGTTCGCGCTGCGCGCGCTGTGCCGCGACGCCGCGGGACAACTGCTGGGGGAGACCGCCCTGCCCAGCGGACAGGTGCAGTGGACGGGTGACGCCCTGCCCGACGGCGTCACCTACGACGCGCTCCACACCGTCGAGGTCACCGGCACCTTCACCCCGCGCGAGAGCGGTGCCCACCACTTCGGCACCCGCGGGACCGGCGGCTTCCGGCTGGTCGTCGCGGACACGGTCGTCTTCGACGGTGTGCAGGAGATGGGCCAGGAGTCCGACCCGTTCGAGGCGTTCTTCGGCGCGCCCCTGGACCGGGGGACCGTCGAACTGGAGGCGGGCGCGACCGTCCCGGTGTCCCTCGCCTACGACGTCTTCAAGATGGAGGGCATGCCGATCCAGGCCGTCGCGTTCTCCCTCGTCCACCGCGGACCGCGGCGCGACCCGGACGAGCTGATCGCGGAGGCGGTCGCGGCCGCCCGCGACGCCGAGATCGCGGTCGTGGTCGTCGCCACCACCGAACGGGTCGAGAGCGAGGGCTTCGACCGCGGCGACCTGCGGCTGCCGGGGCGCCAGGACGACCTCGTGCACGCGGTCGCCGCGGCCAACCCGCGCACCGTCGTCGTGGTCAACTCCGGCGCCCCCGTGGAGCTGCCGTGGCGCGAGGAGGTCGCGGCCGTGCTGCTCGGGTGGTTCCCCGGGCAGGAGGCGGGCGCCGCGCTGGCCGACGTACTGCTCGGCGCGGAGGAGCCCGGCGGGCGGCTCCCCACCACCTGGCCGGTGGCGCTCGCCGACGCCCCGGTCACCCGGGTCGAGCCGCGCGGCGGCGTCCTGGCATACGAGGAGGGCGTCTTCATCGGCTACCGCGCCTGGGACCGGTCGGACGTCGCCCCGGCGTACCCCTTCGGGCACGGACTCGGCTACACGGACTGGGAGTACGAGGGCGCCGGCCACGAGCCCGGCGGCGACCCCGACACCCTGGGCGTGGTGACCGTGCGGCTGCGCAACACCGGGGACCGGGCGGGCCGCGAGGTCGTCCAGGTCTACCTGGCGGTCCCCGAGGACGACACCACCGACCGGCCGCGCCGCGTCCTCGCCGGCTTCCTCTCCGTGGAACTGCCCGCGGGCGGCGCCACGGAGGTCCGCGTACCGCTGAGCCGGCGGGCCGCCCGCACCTGGGACGAGACGGCCGCCGCTTGGCGCACCCCCGCCGGCACCTACACTGCCGAGATCGGCCGCAGCCTGGCCGACCCCCGCCTCACCGTGCCGGTGGTGGTCTCCGGTTGACGTGTGCGCGCTCCCTCCCCGGGGGGCGGACCTTTGCGGAGGTCGGCACGGCTGCGGGCTCACCGTGCCGATGCACGTGGCCGGTTGACGAGGGAGGCCGTGTCGCTTCCCGGCCCAGGTTGACTGCGGCCCGCGTTGTCGGCCGGTCGGTCCACGGGGCAGGCGGCTTGCCGTGGTTGGCCAGGGGCAGGACGGCTGCGGCTCAACGTGGCGATGCGGGTGTCCGGTTGGTTGACGGGGTCGGCACTCTCCTGTCGCCCTCGGGCTCACTGTGCGGCAGTTGTGGTGGGGCCGGGCATTGTGTCGGCCCGTGGCCCGGCTGGGCACAGGTCGTCGTGCCGGGGTCGTCGCCACCTGCCGGGATCGGCTGTGGTTGTGCTGACCATGGGTTCGGCGTGCGGCAGTTGGGGTGGCCGGGTTCGGTGGTGCGGCAGGTGTATCGGGCGGGGGAGTGTCGCGGCCGGTCCTGGCCATGACGGCTGCGGGCTCGTCGTGCGGGCGGTCGTCCCCGCGGTCCGGACGGCGAGGCAGGGTCCTGCCGAGGCTCGTCGTGCCGGTGGCCGTGGTCGGTTGACGGCCCGGGTGCGGGGAGTGCCGTGATCGGTCGCGGGTCGGCGGGGTCCGGGCATGTGGGGTGTGTCCCCGGGGAGGCCGTCGCCGCCTCCCCGGGGGCGGGGTCAGGGGCGGGGGGTCGCGGACAGGAGAGCCACTGCGCCTGCCCAGGGGCCCGGGTGGTGCCAGCGGAGGCGGGCGCCTGCCAGGGACAGCGGGGCGCCGAAGGGGGTGAGCGCGGCGTCGACGGTCCACAGGCCCTCGGGGAGGACGAGGCCCGCCGAGTCGCCGGGGTCGCCGAAGGTGTGCAGGACGGCGAGGGCGCGCAGGCCGTCGGGGGAGACGCGCAGCACGGACTGGGAGCCCGTGGCGTTGCCCGCGGCGTCGGCGGCCCGCGTACCGCCGTGCCGGGAGATCCCGTCCGCGATGACGGGCGCCGCGCGCTCGTACAGTGCCAGCGCCCGCCGCACCAGCGCCCAGCGGCCCGCGTCGAGCCGCGCGGGGTCGCCGGAGAGGCACATGCGGCCCAGGAAGCCCGCGGCGAGGCGGGAGACGAGGGTGCGGTCGTCGTCCTCGGCCGCGAGCTCCACCGGGACCACGGACTGCCGGGGCAGCAGCACCCGGTGCAGGTTCGCCGCGACCACGGGGACCTCGCGCGCGTCGACGGCGCCCGCTCCGCGGGACAGCGCGGTGACGGCGGTGTACGCGGGGGTGACGCGGTGGCCGCCGCCCGCGCGGTTCTCGATCACCAGATCCGGCAGGCGCGCGGCGAGCGCGGTGAGGAAGGCGACGGCGGCGTCGCCCAGTTGACGGGCGGCCTCGCCGTCGAGGGCCGGGTCCGCGCCGCAGTCGACGCTCACGGACCCGAAGTCCCGCAGCACCGCCGTCATCCGGTCGAGCAGCGGTTCCGCGACGTCCGGGCGGCGCAGGTCGAGCAGGCGCCGTCCGGCGGCCGCCGCCGGGCCGTCCTCGCCGGTGACATGCCCGTCCTCCGTGGCGTGGCGCTTGGACAGTTCGCCGGTGGTCTCCGGTTCCCACCACAGGCCCGGCACGAAGCCGCGCTCCCGCAGCGCGCGGGCGGTCGCGGCGAGGCCGTCGGGGAAGCGGGCGGCGCTGGGCTCCCAGTCGCCGTGGGTCCGGTCGGCGTCGGTGCCGGGGTCGCCGTACCAGCCGGGGCCCAGGGTGACGGTCCGGACGGGCGTGCCCGCGAGGCGGTCGGCGAGCGCGAGGGCCCGGTCGTGGCCGGGGTCGTCCACGACGAAGCCGACGGGCAGCGAGGCCTCCGCCCCCGGGCGCGGGTGCCCGGACTGCGCCGAGGTCAGCCGGTGGCACAACTCGTCGAGGTCGCCGTGCACCACGGACAGCACCGCTTCGGGCGCGTCCAGGCGGCCGCCCGGCGGCAGCGTACGGCGCCACCCGCCGAAGGCGGCGTCGGCCGGGCCGCCGCCGATGGCCAGCCCCGCGCTGCCGGAGCGCAGCACCTCCAGCTGCCACGGCCCGGACGCGGCCAACTGGACGCCCCACAGGACGCCCTCGACGGTGTCCTCCACGGCCAGGAACGGCAGCCATCCCGCCACCGGCAGCAGCCCGGTGGCGCCGAACCGCTCCGCCACCGTGCCGGCGTCGCCGTCCCGCGGGCCCTCCAGACCGAGCCGTTCGACCGGCTCGGAGACCAGCCGGGCCTCGGCGCCGCGGGCGCAGCGCAGGCGGTGCACGACGTAGCGCCCCTCGGAATCCGGGGTCTCCGGGGTCTCCGCGTCGTGCGTGGCGAACGCGGTCAGCCCGCCGAGGGTGAAGGAGCTGAGCATCTCCAGCGTCTGCGGCCGGCTGCCCTCGTTGACCGCGCTCGTGCGGATCCGCACGAAGCCGTCGCCCCGCACGATCCGGTGCCGCAGGACGAGTCCGTCGTCCGTGGCCAGTTCGGTGGTGACGGTGTCGTCCGCGGCCTGGTGCGCGCGCTCGCGCAACGCGGCCGCGGTCGTCCCGCGCCGCAATGTGCGTGCGGCGCCGTAGGGTTCGGTCGCCGTGTCGCCCGCGCGCGCGGCCGTGGCCAGCGGCTCGGCGGCCCGGCCGTCACCCGTGACGGCCCGCGCGGCGAGCGCGGTGGGAAGGAGCTCCAGCGCCCGCACACCTCGGTCGGCGGGGCAGCGGACGGTCAGGTCTCCCCATGCGTACACACGGACTCCAATGCTCTTCAGGGCGTCGAGATGCGAGGTGTTGACGTGCGGCCGTGCGATCTCACGTTCCCCACTCGACGTTACGAGCACCTGACGCGCCCCCGAACGCAAGACTGAGGCCCGGCGTGTGGCCGCTCCGCTTTGCCCGCGGACGCACCGCGCGCGGCGGTCCCGCCCCTGTTCACGGGCCCGCGCCGGGCCGTCCGGCCCCGGCGGGGCGTGTTGGCGCGTCCGGCGGCACGGCAGCGGCGGATCGCGCGCGGCCCGCTCCGGCGCGCGCGGGCGCCCGGCGTCCCCCGGCCGGACGCGGCCCGATTGCGGGGCGGGGCGGGCGCGGTGACGCTCGTGGCATCCGCGCCGACCCGAGGCGTCCCCCCAAGGAGTCGTAGATGCCCGCTATACGTCCCCGGCCGGTCGCGGCCGGCGCAGCGCTCGCCCTTGCCGCCGCCACCGCCCTGCTGTCGGGTTCCGCGACGGCCGTCGCCGGTCCCCCGGACCCGGCGGACCCCACCGCGGTGGTGGCTCCCGCCGGCTGCACGGTGAACGGCACGGCCGTCGCGGGCACTGTGGTGACAGGGACGGAGGGCGCCGACGAGATCGACTGCCCGGCGGGAGTGCCCGCCGGCACGGTGGTCAGCGGCGGGGGCGGCGTGGACGTGATCACGATCACGGGGGTCAACGCGGGCACGGTCGACGGCGGCGCCGGGACCGACCTGATCGGGATCGACGGCGGCAACACCGGCACGGTGACCGGCGGCACCGAGGCCGACATCATCGACCTCTCCGCCGACGCCGTCGCCAACACCGGTGCCGTGAACGGCGGTGCGGGAGCCGACTTCATCTCCGTCGAGGCCGACGACGCGGGCCCGGGCAGCGTCACCGGCGACGCCGACACCGACGTGTGCCTCTTCGACGCCGAGCCGACGGGCCCGGCGGACTGCGAGATCCTGGCCTGATCCCGCTCCACGGCGGCCGGACGGTCCCGCCGTCCCGGGGTGGTCGCATACCCTGTCGCGCATGCGAGATCTTGCGACCGGGATACGTCACTTCGTGGACGGCCAGCGCTGGGTCGTCCGGCACGGCCGCTGGTTCGGTTTCGGACTGCTGCCCGCGCTCATCACCCTCGTCGGCTACGTCGCGGCGCTGGTCGTGCTGGCGTTCTGGGCCGACGACGCGACCGCCTGGGCGACCCCCTTCGCCGACGGCTGGGGCTCGCCCTGGCAGGGGCTCTTCCGCGGTCTGCTGACCGCTGTCGTCTTCTGCGGCGGTCTCGTGCTGGCGGTGATCTCCTTCACCGCGGTGACGCTGCTGGTCGGGCAGCCCTTCTACGAGTCGCTGGCGGAGCGCGTCGACGACACCGAGGGGGGCGCCCCGGCCGGTCCGGACATCCCCCTGTGGCGGGAGCTGCTGCAGTCCGCCTGGGACAGCCTGCGGGTGCTGGTACGGGTCACGGCGTGGACGGTCGCGCTGTTCGCCGCCGGTTTCGTCCCCGTCGTCGGGCAGACCGTCGTGCCCGTGGTCGGCTTCTGCGTGTCGGGCTTCTTCCTGGCCCTGGAACTCAGCGGCGTCGCCTTCCAGCGCCGTGAGGTGCCGCTGCGCGAGCGGCTGCGGATACTGCGCGGCCGGATGATGCTGAGCCTCGGCTTCGGTGTGCCGCTGGTGCTGTGCTTCCTCGTGCCGGTCGTCGCGGTCTTCCTGATGCCGGGAGCGGTGGCGGGTGCCACCCTTCTCGTCCGCGACCTGCTGCCGCCGCAGGCGGAAGGGGAGCCCGAGGAGTCCGGCACCGTGCCCGCGCCCGCCCCCGCGCCGCGCCCCCTGGACTTCCGCAAGCCGTAGGGCCGGTCGCGGTGCGGAGGGAACCGTTCCCTGTCCCGCGTGTCGGGCCTATTGGGACGGCCGCGGCTACGAGCACGACGCCGAGGTCGCCGCGCCCGCTGCCGGCGATGGCCGGTGCCACGCTCCTCGTCCGTGACCTGCTGCCGCCGCAGGCGGATCGGGAGCCCGAGGAGTCCGGTACCGTGCCCGCGCCCGCGCCCGCGCCGCGCCCCCTGGACTTCCGCAAGCCGTAGGGCCGGTCGCGGTGCGGAGGGAACCGTTCCCCGTCCCGCTTGTGACCTCACCGGTGAAGGGTGACGGCAGGGCGCGAGGGGGACGCGATGGAGCAGCGGGCCGATCAGTACGACGACAACCAGCGGAGCTACCGGGCCTATTGGGACGGCCGCGGCTACGAGCACGACGCCGAGGTCGCCGCGCTGCGCCGGCTGCTGGCGGGCCGCCACTTCGGCCATGCCGCGGACATCGGCGGCGGGTACGGGCGTCTGGTGCCGGTGCTGCGGGAGTTCGCCGACCGGGTCACGCTGCTGGACTCCAGCCGCCGTCAACTGCAGGACGCCGAGGAGTACCTGGCGGGCCTGGCGGGCGTCACCATGCGGCTGACGACCGTGGCCGGGCTCGGCCTGCGCTCCGGCAGCGTGGACCTGGTGACGATGGTCCGGGTGATGCACCACCTGCCGGACCCGGCGCCCGCGCTGGCCGAGATCGCCCGCGTCCTGCGGCCCGGGGGCACCGCGGTCGTGGAGACCGCCAATCTCGCGCACGCCGCGAACCGGCTGCGGTACGCGGCCCGGCGCCGGCGGGTGCCGCGGGAGCCGGTCGACATCCGCTCCGCCGCCAACCGCGAACGCGACAGCATCCCGTTCGTCAACCACCACCCGGCCACCGTGGCAGCCCAGTTGGAGGCCGCCGGGCTGCGGGTGCAGCAGCGGCTGTCGGTGTCGAACCTGCGCAGCACGCGGTTGAAGCGGGTGGTGTCGCGGGGCGCGCTGGCCCGCGCCGAGGTGGCGCTGCAGCGGCCGCTGGCCCGGGTGACATTCGGGCCGAGCATCTTCTTCCTGGTCCGCAAGGCCGCGTAAGCCGGCAGGCACGCCGCGCCGGACGGCCGCCGGGACGGGGGCCGCGGCATCCCTTTTGTTACTGTCCGGAGTGTTTGCGACGGCCGGTACGGGGAGTGGCGCGTGGTGCGGTGGGCTGGGCGTCTGGTGACGGCCGTTGGCGTGGTCCTGGCCGCGGCGTGCCACTCCACGAGCACCACGGAACTGGCGGCGTCCGGCGCCGGGTGCGCGCCGACGCGGGTCTTCGTCTCGGGCCAGAAGGGCTACAGCACATTCCGTATCCCCGCGGTGGTCCAGGTGCCGGGGTCCGGTACGGCGGGCCCGGTGCTCGTCGCCTTCGCCGAGGGTCGGCGGGAGTCCGGCGCGGACCACGGCGACGTCGACGTCGTCGAGCGCCGCTCGACGGACGGCGGCTGCACCTGGACGGCGCTGCGCAGGATCGCGGACGCCGGGCCGAACACCCTGGGCAACCCGGCACCGGTGGTGACCCCGTCGGGCCGGCTGGTGCTGCTCACCACGCGCAACGGCGCCGCGGCGACCGAGGCCGACATCATGTCCGGCGACGCCGTCCCCGCCGACGGGCGGCGTGTCTTCGTGCGGTCCAGCGACGACGCCGGGGTCACCTGGTCGCGTCCGCGGGAGATCACCGCGCAGGTCAAGCGCCCCGGCTGGCGCTGGTACGCCACCGGCCCCGGGCACGGCGTCGCGCTGACCACCGGCCCGCACAAGGGCCGGCTCGTCGTCGGCGCCAACCACTCCGTCACCCCGTCGCCGGGCAGCGGGGACAACGGCTCGGAGCCGCGCTGGTACGCGGGCCACAGCCTGCTGAGCGACGACGGCGGCAGGACCTGGCGGATCGGCTACGTCGACGCCGACGTCGACGGCCGGGTCAATGTCAACGAAACAGCCGTCGCCCAACTCCCCGACGGCCGGGTCTACTTCAACGCGCGCGACCAGAAGGGCAGCGAGCGCGGCAGCCGGGCCCACGCCTGGAGCGACGACGGCGGCGCGACACTCCAGGCACCCTTCAGGACGGTGCCCGGGATCATCGCGCCGTCCGTCGAGGGCAGCCTGCTGCAGACGTACAACGGCCGCGGTTCGGGCCCCCTGCTGCTGGCCGCCCCCGGCGAGCCCCGGGACCGGGTGGGGATGACCGTGCGGGCCAGCTTCGACGACGGGGCGACCTGGTCGCGCGGATACCGGGTGTCGGACGCCAAGGCGGCCTACTCGGACCTGGTGCAGATCGACAGCAAGCACGTGGGCCTGCTGTACGAGACCGGGCGCGACACCCCCTACGACACCGTCACCTTCACCCGGCTCACCCTCGCCTCGATCCTGCGCTGACCCGCCGGCTGTCAAGGCGGGGCCCCTGGCGTTCCGCCGGGCCGGTCGGCGATGCTGGGAGCGCGCGTCCGCCGGCCGCGCACCTGATCGGCTCGGAGGGTCCCGGACAGTGCGGCTTCCCACCCAGAGCGGCGTGCCGGCCCTCGCGCCGCCCGCGACTGCCCCCACCTGTGCGGCACCGACCGTGGAGGAGGCCCGGCTGGACCGGGCCGCGCCCCAGGAGATCCTGCGCCGCAGCGGCTTCGACGCCGCGGCCCCCCGCTTCGCCCGGGAACTGGCGGCCGCGCACTCCAGGACCGCGGCGCAACGCGTCGTGCGCCGCCACGGCCGCGCGCTGTGGCAGGACGCGGTCGGCAGGGCCCAGGGGCGCGGCCCGGCCGGCGGCGACCTCAGCCCCGACGACGACCGGCCGCTGTACTGGGCCCGGCTGTCCCTGACCCGGGCCCTGGGCGCGTGGCAGCCGTCCTTCCCGCTCGGGGAGGCCGGGCGCGCCGCCCTGCTGGACCGGCTGGAGTGGACCTCCCGGGGGCATGACACCGTCCTGCCGCCCGTGGCCGAGGGCGTCGGACGCATCCTGGTGACCGGCTTCGACCCCTTCCGGCTCGACGCCGACGTCCGCCGCAGCAACCCCTCGGGCGCCGCCGCGCTCGCCCTGCACGGCGTCACGCTCAGCACCGCCCGCGGGCCGGCCCGCGTGGCGGCCGTCGTGTTCCCGGTCCGCTGGGCCGACTTCACGCGGGGCAGCGTCGAACGCGCGCTGCGCCCGTGGTTCCGCCCGGGCCCGCACCGCGTGGACCTGTTCGCCACCGTCAGTCAGGGCCGCGACGGCCGCTTCGACCTCGAACGCTTCAACGGGGCCTGGCGCGGCGGCCTCCCGGACAACGCCGGCGTCCCGGCCACCGGTCCCGTCCCCGTCCCGTACGACAACGAGCCGCCGCAGTGGACCACCACGGGACTGCCGTACCGGGCGGTCGCCGCGGCCGGGACCGGTCCCTTCCCGGTGTACGACCGCACCGAGGTCACGGAGCTCCCGGCCGGGGCCGGTGTGCCCGTCGTCAGTGACCGCGGCCCGACGCCCGGCTCCGCGGCCCGCGCCGGAGGCGGCGGCGACTACCTCTCCAACGAGATTGCCTACCGCGCCACCCTGCTCCGCGACGAACTCGGCCTCCCCGCGCCGGGCGGGCATGTCCACACCCCTCTCCTGCACTTCGGTCCCGGCAACACCGACCCCGCCACCGGCACCGTCACCGATCCCGCGTTCGTGGCCGACCGCCTGGCCATCACCGCCCAGATCCGGGCGATCCTCACCGCGGCCGCCGGCGCCTGAGGCCCGAGCCCCCCGACGACCGCCGGGGCGCGCGGCGCCGGCGGGGCGCCCCGCCGCCACCACCACGCACCGGCCGCGGCCGGTGGTGGCCGCGGAGGGCTGAACGGAAGCCGGGACGGAGCCGTAAGGGACTGCGGAAGACCGCAAGACAGACACCCCGCGCACCTCAGGTCCCGTTCGTGTCCCGCATGCCCGCCGGTGCGGGACGGGCCACCGGGCCGGCGCGGGCAAGGGGAAGCGGGCGGCCGCCGGGCGGCCCGCGTGATCGAGGGAGGTCCTGCCGTGACCGTCGCCGTCGGCGTCACCGGTAATGCCACCGAGTTGTTCCGCGCCAATACCGCGCACAGTCCCTCGTACTTCGCCCTGCGCCGCGCGGGCGGCGCCTCCTCCCCCGAAGGCGCGGCCGACATCGTCGACTTCTGCATCCCGTGCAATCCGTACTTCCCGAGCCCGGCGATGTACGAGAAGCTCCAGCAGTCGATGCGGGACATCCTCACCTACTACCCGAGCAGCACCGACGTCATCACGGGCGAGCTGTGCTCGCTGCTCGGCCTCAATCCGCAGACCGTCGCCATGGGCAACGGCTCGACCGAGCTGATCACCTGGATCGACCACCTGCTGGTCCGCGACAGTCTCGCCATCCCCATACCGACCTTCGGGCGCTGGACCGATCAGCCGATGGAGACCGGCAAGCGCGTCGACATGTTCCTCCTCCCCGAGGCCGCCGGGTTCGCACTCGACCCGGCGGCCTTCGTCTCGTTCGTCCGCGCCCGCGGCTCGCGCACCGCCGTCATCTGCAACCCGAACAACCCCGACGGCGGCTTCCTCCCCAAGCACGCGGTCGTCGGCCTGATGGACGCCCTCGCCGATCTCGACCTGGTCGTCGTCGACGAGTCGTTCCTGGACTTCGCCGACGCCGAGGCGTGGCCCAGCGTGGCGGACGAGGCCGTGCTGCGGCCCAATGTGATCGTGCTGCGCAGCCTCGGCAAGAACTTCGGCCTGCACGGCATCCGCTTCGGCTACATGGTCGCCAACCCGGCGCTGGCCGGGAAGGTGCGCCGGATGCTGCCCAAGTGGAACCTCAACTCCTTCGCCGAGGCCGTGGTCTTCATGCTCAAGGACCACCGCGAGGAGTACGCGCAGAGCCTGCGCATGGTCTCCCGCGACCGCCAGGAGATGATCTGGCAGCTGGCGGCGCTGCCCGGTCTGACGGTCTACCCGTCGCAGGGCAACTTCGTCTTCGTCAAGATGCCCGACGGTGTGGACGGCGCCGTCCTGCGCGACCGGCTGCTGGCCGAGCACGGCGTGCTGGTCCGCGAGTGCGGCAACAAGCTCGGCAGCAGCAGCCGCTTCATGCGCCTGGTCGTGCGGCCGCAAGGAGACGTCCAGCGGCTCCTGACCGGGCTGAGCACGGTGCTGTACGGCAGCACCTGGTACGCCGCCGAGCCCGAGGCCGCGCCCGTCCCCGAGCCGGAACCGGCGCCGCAGGTGCAGCAGCTCCCGCAGATCCAGCCCGCCCCGCAGCCGGTGCCCGTCCCGCAGCTCCAGCTGCCGCAGGCGCAGCCCCCGCAGCCGGTGTACGAGCAGCCCGCCCCGCTCCCGCCGGCGCCCCCGCAGCCGGTGTACGAGCAGCAGCGGATGGCCGCGCAGCCGGTGTACGAGCCGCAGCGGATGGCCGCGCAGCCGGTGTACGAGCCGCAGCGGATGGCCGCGCAGCCGGTGTACGAGCCGCAGCGGATGGGCCCGCAGCCGGTGTACGAGCCGCAGCCGATGGGCCCGCAGCCGGTGTACGAGCCGCAGCCGATGGCCACCCAGATGATGCCGCCGCAGCCGGCCCCCCAGCCGCAGCCCCCGGCGCCCGACCTGTACCCGGCGCCGGCCGCCGAGGTGCCGCCCGCGTTCGCCTCCGCCGCCCCGGGTTCGCCCAGACCCGCGCGCTACTGGCAGGACCCGGTCTGAGCGCGGCGCCGGACCGGCCCCGGACAGCGAACGACGGCGGCCGGGGCACGTGGCCCCGGCCGCCGTCGCGGACGTCCGGATCAGTGGACGCCGAAGGAGTGCACCGTGGTGGAGCGGTACGTCTGCCCCGGCCGCAGGACCGTCGAGGGGAACGACGGCTGGTTCGGGGAGTCCGGGAAGTGCTGGGTCTCCAGGCAGAAGCCGTCGCTCTGCCGGTAGACGTGCCCGGAGGAGCCCGCGAAGGCGCCGGTGAGGAAGTTGCCGGTGTAGAACTGCACGCCGGGCTCGGTGGTGTCGACGCGCAGGGTGCGTCCGGAGACCGGCTCGGTGACCGTGGCCGCGTGCTCGGGACGGGCCGTGCGGCCCTTGTCGAGCACGAAGTTGTGGTCGAAGCCCTGCCCGTACAGCACCTGCTGGTGGGCTGTGCGGATGTCGCGGCCGATCGCCTTCGCGGTGCGGAAGTCGAACGGGGTGCCCGCGACGGGCGCCAGCTCGCCGGTGGGGATCAGCGTGGAGTCCACCGGGGTGAAGCGGCGCGCCGCGATCGCGACCTGGTGGTCGTAGATCCCGCCGTTGCCCTCGCCGCGCAGGTTGAAGTACGTGTGGTTGGTGAGGTTGACCACCGTCGCCTTGTCGGTCGTGGCGCTGTAGTCGACCCGCCACTCGCCGCCAGAGGTCAGCGTGTAGACCACCCTGACCTTGAGCGTGCCGGGGTAGCCCATCTCTCCGTCCGCACTCGTGTAACGCAGCACCAGGCCCGCGTCGCCGCCGGCGGTGAAGCTCTCGACCGCCCAGACCCGCTTGTCGAACCCCTTGTCGCCGCCGTGCAGGCTGTTGGGCCCGTCGTTGACCGGCAGCTGGTACGTGGTGCCGTCGAGCGTGAAGCGGCCCCGCGCGATCCGGTTGCCGTACCGCCCGATCAGCGCGCCGAAGTACGGGCTGCTCGCCACGTAGGCGTCGAGGCTGTCGAAGCCGAGGGAGACATTGGCCCGGCGCCCGTGGCGGTCGGGCAGTTCCAGGGTCTGCACGATCCCGCCGTACGACAGCACGCGCAGGGTGATCCCGCCGTTGCGCACGGTCCAGATGTCGACCTTGGTGCCGTCCTCCAGGGTCCCGAAGTGTTCCTTTGTCACCTTTGTCCTACCTGCGGGCCCCTTCTTGACAGGGGCGGCCGACCCGGTCGTGCCGGCCGCTTGGGCGCTGGTCCCGCTGATCACGGGAGCGACCGCCCCAAGCGTCGCGCCCGCGATCAATGTACGTCTGTCCACGTGCGGCTCCTTCGTTAGGTGCCTGCTTTACGAACCGACCTTGCGCTTGTTCCAGACGTCGAAGCCGACCGCGGCCAGGAGCACCAGGCCCTTGATGACCTGCTGGTAGTCCGTGCCGATGCCGACGAGCGACATCCCGTTGTTGAGGACTCCGAGCACCAGGCCGCCGATGATGGCGCCCAGCACGGTGCCGACGCCGCCGGTGGCGGAGGCGCCGCCGATGAAGGCGGCGGCGATCGCCTCGAGCTCGAAGTTGATCCCGGCCTGCGGGACGCCCGCGTTGAGACGGGCGGCGTAGACGAGGCCGGCGAGAGCCGCCAGCACGCCCATGTTGACGAAGACCAGGAAGACCACGCGCCGGTCCTTGACGCCCGAGAGCTTGGCGGCGGCCTGGTTGCCGCCGAGGGCGTAGACGTGCCGGCCGATCACCGCGTTGCGCATCACGAAGCCGAAGACGATCAGCAGGCCGGCCAGGATGAGCAGCACGATGGGCACGCCGTGGTAGCTGGCCAGCGTCATCGTGAAGGCGACCACGCAGGCGACGATGGCGAGCAGCTTGAGGAGGAAGAAGTTGCGCGGCAGCACGTCGAGGTCGTAGGCGACCTGCTGGCGGCGGTCGCGGATCTCCTGGACGACGGCGATGGCGATGACCAGGAGGCCGATCAGCAGCGTGAGGTTGTGGTAGTTCGTGTGCGGCCCGACCTCGGGCAGGAAGCCGTTGCCGATCTTCTGGAAGCCGGTGGGGAAGGGCGAGATGGACTGGCCCTCCAGGAAGATCTGCGTGCCGCCGCGGAAGAGCAGCATGCCGGCCAGCGTCACGATGAAGGACGGGATGCCGACGTACGCGATGAAGTAGCCCTGCCAGGCTCCGGCGACGGCGCCGATGAGCAGGGACGCCACCAGGGCCAGCGGCCAGGAGACATGGTGCTGGACGATCATCACGGCCGCCGCGGCGCTGACGAAGGCCGCCAGCGAACCGACGGACAGGTCGATGTGGCCGGCGATGATCACCACCATCATGCCGATGGCCAGGATCAGGATGTAGCTGTTCTGGCCGATCAGGTTGGTGACGTTCTGCGGCTTGAGCAGGATGCCGCCGGACCATATCTGGAACAGCGCGGCGATCAGCACGAGCGCGATGATCATGCCGTACTGGCGCATGTTGCGCCGCGCGGCCTGCAAAATGTACGCGGCGGTGCCCGCCGGTCCGCCCCCGGTCGCGGCCGCGGCCGCCCCTCCGGCGGGCGGCGGAGGAGTCATGTCGGTCTTCACCGGGCTGCCCATCTCAGTTCCCTCGGTCCATGGTCATGTGGCGCATCAGTACTTCCTGGGTCGCGCTCTCGCGCGGGATCTCCCCGGTCAGCCGGCCCGCCGACATCGTGTAGATGCGGTCGCACATACCGAGCAGTTCCGGCAGTTCGGAGGAGATGAACACGACGGCCTTGCCCTGGGCGGCCAGGTCGTTGATGACCGTGTAGATCTCGTACTTGGCCCCGACGTCGATGCCGCGCGTGGGCTCGTCGAGGATGAGGATCTCCGGTCCCGCGAAGATCCATTTGCTGAGGACGACCTTCTGCTGGTTGCCGCCGCTCAGCTTGCCCGTGGTCTCGAAGACCGTGGGCGCCTTGATGTTCATCGTCGAGCGGAAGGACTCGGCGACCCGGGCCTCCTCGTGCTGGTTGACGACGCCGCGCCGGGCCACCTTGGACAGGGCGCTCAGCGAGATGTTGCGGCTGATGTCGTCGATCAGGTTGAGCCCGTAGTGCTTGCGGTCCTCGGTGACGTAGGCGATGCCGTGGGCGACCGCCTCCGGGACGGTACGGGTGCGGATCTCCTCGCCGCGCAGGTAGACCCGGCCGGAGATGCCGCGGCCGTAGGAGCGGCCGAAGACGCTCATGGCCAGTTCGGTGCGGCCGGCGCCCATCAGCCCGGCGATGCCGACGATCTCGCCGCTGCGGACGTTGAGCGAGACCCCGTCGACGACCTTGCGCTGCTGGTCGATCGGGTGGTGCACGGTCCAGTCCTCGACCGCGAAGGCCACCTCGCCGATGTCCGGCTCCCGCTCCGGGAAGCGGTGGTCCAGGTCGCGCCCGACCATGCCGCGGATGATCCGCTCCTCGGTCACGGCCGGGGTGCCGTCCTCGGCGCCGGCCTTCATGTCCAGCGTCTCGATGGTGCGGCCGTCGCGCAGGATCGTGATGGAGTCGGCGACCCGCGCGATCTCGTTGAGCTTGTGCGAGATGATGATGCAGGAGATGCCGTGCTCCTTGAACTCCAGGATCAGGTCCAGGAGTTTGCGGCTGTCCTCGTCGTTCAGGGCGGCCGTCGGCTCGTCCAGGATGAGGAGCTTGACCTCCTTGGACAGCGCCTTGGCGATCTCGACGAGCTGCTGCTTGCCCACGCCGATGTCGGCGACCCGGGTGCTCGGCGGGTCGGCGAGCCCGACCCGCTTGAGCAGCCGGCCCGCGTGCCGCAGCGTCTCGTTCCAGCTGATGACGCCGCGGCTGGAGTGCTCGTTGCCGAGGAAGATGTTCTCGGCGATGGACAGGTAGGGCACCAGGGCGAGTTCCTGGTGGATGATCACGATGCCGCGCTGCTCGCTGGCGCGGATGTCGCGGAAGACGCAGGGCTCCCCCTGGAAGAGGATCTCGCCTTCGTAACTGCCGTGCGGATAGACCCCGCTGAGCACCTTCATCAGGGTCGACTTGCCCGCACCGTTCTCACCGCAGATGGCGTGGACCTCGCCCTCGGCCACTGTCAGGGTGACATCGGAGAGCGCCTTGACCCCTGGGAAGGTCTTGGTGATGGAGCGCATTTCGAGGACGGGTCCGGCCATTCCTGCTTTCCGTTCTCCTCGGGTGGAGGGGTGGTGATCGTCGGTCGCGGTCCGGCTCCCGTACTACTGGAGCTCGGACTCCTTGATGTAGCCGGAGTCGACGACGATCTCCTTGTAGTTGGACTTGTCGACGCTGACCGGCGGCAGCAGGTAGGTCGGGACGACCTTGGTGCCGTTGTCGTACGTCTTGGTGTCGTTGACCTCGGGCTTGCCGCCGGTGAGGACCGCGTCGCCCATCTGGACGGCGACCTTGGCCAGTTCGCGGGTGTCCTTGTAGACGGTCTGCGCCTGCTCGCCCGCGATGATCGACTTGATCGAGGCGACCTCGGCGTCCTGGCCGGTGACGACCGGCAGCGGCTTCTTGCCGGTGCCGTAGCTGACGCTCTTGAGCGCCGAGATGATGCCGCGGGAGATGCCGTCGTACGGGGACAGGACCGCGTCCACGTCGTCGGAGGTGTACGACTTGCTCAGCAGGTCGTCCATGCGGGCCTGGGCGGTGGCGCCGTCCCAGCGCAGGGTGGTGACCTGGGTGAGGCCCGTCTGACCGCTCTTGACCACCAGCTGCTTCTTGTCGATGTACGGCTGGAGCACGTCCATCGCGCCGTTGAAGAAGTACTTGGTGTTGTTGTCGTCGGGCGAGCCGGCGAACAGCTCGATGTTGAAGGGGCCCTTCTTGCTGCCGTCCTTCAGCCCGAGCTTCTCGACGATGTAACCCGCCTGGAGCTGGCCGACCTTGAAGTTGTCGAAGGTGGCGTAGTAGTCGACGTTCTGCGAGCCGAGGATGAGGCGGTCGTAGGAGATGACCTTGATGCCCGCGTCGTGCGCCTGCTGGAGCACGTCGCTGAGGGCCGAGCCGTCGATCGCCGCGACGACCAGGAGCTTGTCGCCCTTGGTGATCATGTTCTGGATCTGCGCGACCTGGTTCTCCACCTTGTCGTCGCCGTACTGCAGATCGGTCTTGTAGCCCTTGGCCTGGAACTGCTTGACCATGTTGTCGCCGTCGGCGATCCAGCGCTCGGAGGACTTGGTGGGCATGGCGATGCCGATGGTGCCGCCCTTCCCGCCGTCCTTGTCGGCGCCGCCGCCCCCGTTGTCGCTCTGCCCGCAGGCGGTCGCGGTGGCACCGAGGGCGAGGGTGGCTATCAGCGCGGCAGTGGTGCGCAGGTGGGCGGCTCTGGCGATGCGCATGGCTGATCAGATCCTTTCGGGGGCCAGGCGGGGGTCGGCCGCGTGGTCCTGGTCGGTCGTGATGTCGAGGGGGAAGCGGTGGAGCGGGCCCGGCAGCCGCGCGCCCAGCGGGGAGAGCCCGCCGTCCGCGCCGAGCCGGGAGAGCAGGTCGAGCACGAGGCGTCCGCGGCGGACCCGTTCGCGGGCGGTCGCCAGCGCGACGTCCCGCAACTGCCGTCCGTACGGGTAGATGCCGGGGGCCTTGCTCAGGCCGAACTTCAGGTAGATCGGGGCGCCGCGGCGGATCAGTTCGGCCGCGTCGTACAGCCGGACGAAGCCGCCGAGGTCGTCGGGGGCCTCGATGTAGAAGTCCATCGGGGCCCGGCTGGTCCGGCGGATCTCGGTGATCTGCTGGAGGGTCAGGTCCGAGGGGATGTTGACGGAGTCGGCGCCGAGCCGCTCCCACACCGCGTAGGCGGCCGGGTTGACCGGGCCGACCAGCGCGGAGACCTTGAACGTGGTGTCGGCGGGCAGCAGGCCCTGCTCGCGGAGCCGGTGCAGCAGCCACAGCACGCCCTCGTCGGCGACGAGCAGGCAGCGCACGCCCAGCGCGGCCGCCCGCAGGGCGTCCTCGACACAGCCGGCCACCTGGTCGTGGCCGCGGGCGCGCAGGCCGCCGCCGCGGGAGTCGGTGCGGGTGGCCGCGCCGATGTCCCAGGTGCCGCGGGGACCGGTGAACAGGCAGAGCTCGACGTCGCGTTCGGCGCAGGCGGCCACCATCTCGGTGATCTCCGCGTCGGTCAGCATCCAGACGCCGCTGCCCTGGCTGATCCGGTGCACGGGCACCTCCAGGCGCTCGGCCTCCTCCAGCACGGTGGCCAGGGCCTCGGGGCCCTCCACGGAGGGGATCTCGGTGCGCCAGGTGCCGCCGTCGGGGAAGGAGTGCGGTGAGGCGTCGGCCGGGTCGTCCGCCGGGGCACCGTGGCCGAGCAGGGCGAGAGCGTACTCCCCTGGGTGACGGGGGCCGGGGGCGGTACCGGTCCCGTCGGGACTCGGGGTGGAAGCGTCGTTCACGGTGCTCCTTCGTCGGTGCCGGTGGTGCCGTTCCGGATCGGTGCGGGCTGCGAGCTGTTCGGGATCTCGGACGACGTTCGGGTCATTGGGTGCGGGCCGGTACGGAGCGGACATCGTTGTCCGGGGCGGGCCGGGGTCATGGGCGCAGCAGCACCTTGCCCACCTTCGGGTCCCGGCCCGCCAGCAGGCCGAGCGCCCCGGCGAAGTCCTCCAGGGGCAGTTCGTGGGTGATCAGGGGAGCCGGGTCCAGTACGCCCGCGCCGAACGCGCGCACCGTGTGCGCCCACGCGGCCGGCGGCGCCCCGAACACCGTGTGCACGGTCAGCTGCCGCACCACCAGGTCGGTCGGGTCCAGCCCCTGCGCGGAGCCCGCCTCCGGGATGCCGGTCAGCGCCAGCCGGCCGCCCCGGCGCAGCAGCCCCGCGCCGGTCCGGGCCGCGCCGGGCGAACCGGCCGCCTCCACGACGAGGTCGAAGTCCCCGAAGTCCGTCGACTGCGGGCCCGGCAGCTCCGCCGTGGTGCGGTACATCGTGGCGCCGAAGGACGCCGCCAGCTCCTCCCGGTCGCGCCGGGTCCCCACCACGAGCAGTTCGGCGGGGGACACCGCGGCCAGGAACTGCACCGCCAGCATCCCGAGCGTGCCGGTGCCCACGACGGCCACCCGGTCGCCCGGCGCGGCCGGGGCCATCAGCAGGGCGGCCGCCACGCACGCCGCCGGTTCCAGCAGCGCGGCGGAGCGCAGATCGGCGTCGTCGTCCAGGACGTGCAGCAGCCGGGCGGGCAGGGTGAGGGTGTCGGCCATCGCGCCGGGCTGCGTGAAGCCGGTCTCCTCGTACGGGGCGCCGCACAGCGTGGTCTCCCCGGCGTGGCAGCGGTCGCAGACCTGGCAGTTGCGGAAGCCCTCGCCGACGACCTTGCGGCCGGCCAGGTCCGCGGGCACGCCGGGGCCCACCGCCTCCACCGTGCCGGACCACTCGTGCCCGGGGGTGACGGGGTAGCGGACGTAGCCCTCGGGCCGCGTGCCCGCGTGGACCTCGCGGTCGCTGCCGCAGATCCCGGCCGCGTGCACGCGGACCAGTGCCTCGCCCGGACCGGGCGCGACCGGTTCCGCGGGGACGATCCGGTGCCGGCCCGGTCCGTCGAGGACGACGGCGCGCGGGCCGGTCACTGCGTGCCCTTGGGCTGCCGGCGCTCCCAGCCCTCGGCCCACAGGTCGAAGCGGGCCTGCTGCTGGGGGAATTCGGCGGCGGCGTCCACGTCGAGCTCGACACCCAGGCCCGGCGCGTCCGACAGGGTGAAGTACCCGTCGGGCCCGACCACGGGGGCGCCCTTGACGACCTTCTTGATCTCGGAGTCCGCGAAGTCGTTGAAGTGCTCGAGGATCTTGAAGTTGGGGGTGCAGCCGGCCAGTTGCAGGCTCGCCGCGGTGAGCACCGACCCGCCGACATTGTGCGGGGCGACCAGCACGTAGTGCGTCTCGGCGGTGGCGGCGAGCTTGCGCACCTCGTTGATGCCGCCGATGTGCCCGAGGTCGGGCTGGATGATGTCGGCGGCCTGGAGCTCGAACAGCTCGCGGAACTCGTAGCGGTCGTGGATGCGTTCGCCGGTCGCGATCGGCAGGTCGGTGTGCGCGGCGACCTTCGCCAGCGCCTTGAGGTTCTCCGGCGGCACCGGCTCCTCGATCCAGCTCGGCTTGAACGGCGCCATGTCCTTGGCGACCCGGATCGCGGTGGCCGGGCTGAAGCGCCCGTGCATCTCGACCAGCAGCTCGGCCTCGGGCCCGATCGCGTCGCGGACGGCCTCGATGAGGGAGACGGAGTACGAGGTGGCCGCGTGGTCGAGCTCGAAGTGGCCGGTGCCGAACGGGTCGATCTTCAGCGCCCGGTAGCCGCGCTCCACGACCGCGCTCGCGGCCTTGTGGTAGGCCTCCGGGGTGCGCTCGGTGGTGTACCAGCCGTTGGCGTACGCCTTGACCTTCTCGTTCACCTTGCCGCCGAGCAGCTGCCACACCGGCACGCCGAGGGCCTTGCCCTTGATGTCCCAGCAGGCCATCTCGACGACCGCGATGCCCGACATGACGATCTCTCCGGCCCGGCCGTAGTCGCCGTACTTCATCCGCCGGACGAGGTCCTCCACCGCGAAGGGGTCGGAGCCGGTGATGTGGTTGGCGGCGGCCTCGTGGAGGTAGCCGAGCAGCGCGTCGGTGTGGCCCAGCATGCGCGTCTCACCGACGCCCGTCAGGCCCTCGTCGGTGTGGACGAGCACGTACGTGAGATTGCGCCAGGGAGTGCCGACCACGTGGGTACTGATGCCGGTGATGCGCACGGAAGTTGCCCCTTAAGGACGGTCGTTCGAGATTTCGTCACCCGTTCGAAATGTTGAAGGGACCGTAGTTACGGGCTCCGGGCGGTGTCAATGGCTGAGTCGCCCAGGTGTCGGCGTTGTTGCCGAAGTGAGTCCGGACCGCCCGCCGGACTCCCGCGACCCCCGCCGTGCGCAGGCGCGTTCGCGCGCCCTACCGGGTGACGGCGCCGGAGCCGAAGGCCGCGCCGTAGACGATGCCCGCGAGCCGGGACTGTCCCCGGGCGCTGGGGTGGAACCAGTCCCAGGGGCTCAACTCGGCCTCGGTGAAGCGGTAGTCGAAGACCGCGCCGCCGTCGGAGCGACAGTGCTCCCAGCGCGCGCACTCCTGCGCCAGCACCCCGTTGTACGCGATCACCCGCTTCCGCACGGCCTGGCGACGGGCGTTCGCGGCGGCGTTCGTCGCCTCGGGGTCCGCCAGCATCGAGGGGCACAGGCCGAGCTTCCAGATCTGCCGGCCCAGCGCGTTGCGCCGTCCGACGTCCCACAGCCGCAGCAGGTCGGGCACGCTCGCCACGAAGACCTGCGCCTCGGGCAGCCCCCGGTGCAGGGTGCGCAACGCGGTCGCGAAGTCCCGGCGGTACGCGTCCACCGGCGTCATCCGGGCCGTGCTGGGCGCGCACGCGTCGTTGGCGCCCATGAGGATCATCACCTGCTGGGGGCGGAGCGACACGGCCCGCTCGGCCTGCGCCGGCAGATCGGCCATCCGGGCGCCGCTGGCCGCCAGGTTCCAGCTCCTGGCGGCGGGGCGGGTCAGCAGCCGGCCGGCGACGCTGGTCACCGAGGCCCCGCTGCCGGTCGCCCAGGACAGTTCCGGACAGTCCGTCAACACGCCGCACGCGTCGAAACCCCTGGTGATGGAATCCCCCAGGGCGGCCAGCGAGGCCGGCCGGGTGTTCCAGTCGAGGGCCGCCGAGGCGCTCGGGCGGGGGCTCGCGGCCGCGCTCCCGGCGGCCGCCGGAGCCTCCGTGCCGCCCACGGAACAGGCCGTCACCAGCACCGTCGTCAGCAGGCCGGTCAGGGCGGCGGTGGCGCCGCGCACCGTGCGCCGGAGCGACTCCCGCATCGCTGCTCCCTCGGGCGAGTGGGTGACTTCTCGGTGATCCCGACAGTACGTCACTCCTCGGGTGACGCCGCGCGGTAGCTTTTTCCTTGACGCCTGATGGGAAAGAGGTGATCAGAAGTCAGATCTTGTCTCATTCGTTATGATTAGTGCAGAATGTCCACTGCTGTCCCGGATGGCTCGGTTATGGGCATGAGGCCGCTGGGGAAGGCGTACCTCGTCCCACACTGGAGGTCCCGGTGACGACACGTGGAGTTCTGTACGTGCACTCCGCGCCGCGCGCGCTGTGCCCACACGTCGAGTGGGCCGTCGCGGGCGTGCTCGGCGTGCGCGTGAACCTCGACTGGATCCGCCAGCCCGCCTCCCCGGGCACCTGGCGGGCCGAGTTCTCCTGGCAGGGAGACCCCGGCACCGCCTCCAAGCTGGCGTCCGCGCTGCGCGGCTGGCATCTGCTGCGCTTCGAGGTGACGGCGGAGCCGTGCCCCTCCGCCGAGGGGGAGCGCTACAGCAGCACCCCCGAACTGGGCATCTTCCATGCCGTCACCGGCATCCACGGCGACATCCTCATCCCCGAGGACCGGCTGCGCGCCGCGCTCGCGCGGGCCCGCAAGGGCGAGGCCGACCTGGAGACCGAGGTCGCCAAGCTCCTCGGCAAGCCCTGGGACGACGAGCTGGAGCCCTTCCGGTACGCGGGCGAGGGCGCCCCCGTCCGGTGGCTGCATCAGGTGGTCTGACACTCCCTCGGCGCCGCGGCCCCCGCCGCGGGGCCCTGCGGCGTGCCGCCGGCCTCCGCGCACCGCGCCGCGGCCCCCGGCCACCACACCCGCGGCCCGATGTCCCGGACCAGCGCGGGCACCAGCAGCGACCGCACCAGCAGTGTGTCCAGCAGCACCCCGAACGCCACGATGAAGGCGATCTGCACCAGGAAGGCCAGCGGGATCACGCCCAGCGCGGCGAAGGTCGCCGCCAGCACCACGCCCGCAGAGGTGATCACGCCCCCGGTGGCCGTCAGGCCGCGCAGGACGCCCTGCCGCGTCCCGTACCGCAGCGTCTCCTCGCGGACCCGGGTCATCAGGAAGATGTTGTAGTCGACGCCGAGCGCGACCAGGAAGACGAAGCCGTACAGCGGGACCGAGGCGTCCGTCGCCGAGAAGCCGAACACATGCGGGAAGACCAGCGCCGACACACCCAAGGTGGCGGCGAAGTTCAGCGCCACCGTGGCGACCAGCAGCAGCGGCAGCAGCGCACTTCGCAGCAGCGCGGCCAGGATCAGCAGGATGATCGCGAGGACGACGGGCACCACCAGCGTCCGGTCGCGCTCGGCGGTCGCCTGGGTGTCCACCTGCTGCGCGGTGTAGCCGCCGACGAGCGCGTCGGCGCCGGGCACCGCGTGCACGGCCCGCCGCAGCCGCTCCACGGTGGCCTTGGCGGCGTCGCTGTCCGCCGCGTCCCGCAGCGTCACCTCCAGCAGCGCCTTGCCGCCGGCGACCAGCGGCACGCCCTGGCCGGGGCGGCCGGACGCCGTGACCGCGGCGGCTGAGGAGACTCCCGCGGTGCGTTCGGCCACCCGGGTCACCTGGGGGAGCCGGTCCGCGGCCGTGACCACCACGGCGGGGTTCCCCGAGCCGCCGGGGAAGTGCTCGCCGAGGACGCGCTGCGCGGTCACCGAGGGGGCCCGGTGGACGAAGATCTCGTCGAGCGGCACGCCCCGGGCGGTCAGCGCGGGGGAGAAGGCCGCGCAGGCCGCCAGCACCGCCAGAGCCACCGCCCAGACCCGGCGCGGCGCCCGGTCCACGAGCGCGGCCACCCGCTGCCACACCCCCCGGCCGCCCTCCCGCGCCGGACGCGGCCGGGCGGGCCAGTAGGCGGCCGGGCCGAGCAGCAGCAGGACGGCGGGCAGGAAGGTGAGGCTGCTCGCCACGGCGCAGACGATGCCGACGGCGCCGACCGGGCCCAGGGCCCGGTTGTTCGTCAGATCGCTGGCCAGCAGGGCGAGCAGCCCGAGTGCCACCGTGGCGGCGCTGGCCACGATCGCTCCGGCCGAGCGGCCCAGCGCCGCCCGCATGGCCGCGAACCGGTCGCCGCGCCCGGCGAGTTCCTCCCGGAAGCGGGCCGACAGCAGCAGGGCGTAGTCCGTTGCGGCGCCGATGACGAGGATCGACAGGATGCCCTGCACCTGGCCGTCCACCCGGACCGTGCCGTGGTCGGCGAGCACGTACACCACGCCGGCGGCGAGGCCGAGGGAGAGCACCGAGCCGGCGATGATCACCAGGGGCAGCAGCACCGCGCGGTAGACCAGCAGCAGGATCACCAGCACCACACCGAAGGCGACGAGCAGCAGCAGCCCGTCGATGCCCGCAAAGGCGTCGCCCAGGTCGGCCTGCGACGCGGCCGGTCCCGCGACGTGGGCCGTGGTGCCCGGCACCCGCCCGGCGGTGGCGGAGATCCGGTCGACGACCTCCTGCACCTGCCTCCCGAGATCGGGCCGCAGTTGCAGCACGCCCTCCAGCGCCCGCCCGTCCCGCGAGCGCACGGCGGGGGAGGGTTGCCCTGTCACGCCCTCCGTCCCGGCCAGGGAGGCCAGCGCGGCCGTGGCGGCGTCGCGCTGGGCGTCGGTGACCGGACCGCGGGCCGCGGTCCAGACGACGACGGCCGGCACGGTCTCGCCCCGGCGGAACGCCTGCCGTTCGGCCAGCGCCTTCGTGGACTCGGCACTGCGGGGGAGGAAGGCCGCCTGGTCGTTGGTGGAGACCTCGCCCAGCTTGCCGGCGTAGGGGCCGAGCGTGCCGCCGATCCCCATCCAGGCGACCAGGAGCACCACGGGCAGCAGCCATCGGACGGTGCGTGGCACGGATGTCATCGCTTCTCCCGTGGGGATGCGTGCGGGTGTCTCCCTCTGCTGCCCTCAGCATGGACGGCGCCGCGCACGGCGGCGCGACGACCTCCACCAGGCCGGACCGGCCGGCTCGGACCGGCCACCTCCGCCGCGCCGGTCCCGCCGAGGGCGGACTCCTGACGGCGGGGGACGGGGAACCCGCCGTCGGCGGACCGCCCCGGGATCAGCCGGTGGCCTGCGCCCGGCCGACCGAGCGTGGACTCGCGGTCGCCGTAGGCCTCCTGACGGCGGGGGACGAAGAACCGGCCCCGCGCCACCGTGAAGCTGCCGTCGGCGGACCGCCTCGGCATCGCGCGGTGGCCTGCGCCCGCCCCGTCGGGGGCGGACGTGCGGTCGCCGTTCGCTTCCTGACGGCGGGGGACGGGGAACGCGCCGTCGGCGGACCGTCCCCGCTTCGGGCGGTGGCTCGCGGCCGTCCGGCCGTGGGCGGACTCGCGGTCGCCGTAGGCCTCCTGACGGCGAGGGCCCGGCTCCGGCGTGAGGCCGCCGTCGGCGGACCGCCTCGGTATCGGGCGGTGGCCCGCGCCGGTCCCGTCGAGGTCGGACGTGCGGTCGCCGTGTGACTCTTCCGGCGACCGCGCGTCCGTGAACGCGGCGTCGGGGGACCGTTCCGGCATGGGGCCGTGACCTGCGCCCGTCCTGCGGAGGGCGGACTCGCGGTCGGCGTCCGCCTCTTGGCGGCGGGGGACGACGAACCGGCCCCGCGTCACCGTGCAGCCGCCGGCGGCGGAGCGGCCGCCTGCTTCGCCGCCGAGGCGATGTTGCGGGCCATGCCGCCGAAGACGACGGAGTGGAACGGCGACACGCTCCACCAGTACGCGTGGCCGGCCAGCCCCCGCGGGTGGAACAGGGCCCGCTGCCGGTAGACCGTGCGCCCCCGGTCGTCCTGCCCGGCGGACAGCTCCAGCCAGGCCAGCCCCGGCAGCCGCATCTCCGCCCGCAGCCGCAGCAGCCGCCCGGGTTCGATCTCCTCGACCCGCCAGAAGTCCAGCGAGTCGCCCGTCCGCAGCCGCGCCGCGTCCCGCCGCCCCCGGCGCAGTCCCACCCCGCCGACGAAGCGGTCGAGCCAGCCGCGCACCGCCCACGCCAGCGGGCAGGAGTACCAGCCGTTCTCGCCGCCGATGCCCTCGATCACCCGCCACAGGGCCTCCGGCGAGGCGTCCACCACCCGTGCCCTGCGGTCGCTGTAGAGGCTGCCGCCCGCCCAGTCGGGGTCGGTGGGCAGCGGATCGCTGGGCGCGCCGGGCACCGAGGCCGAGGACCAGCGGGTGACCACATTGGCGTCCCGGATGCGCTGGAGGGCCAGTTCCAGGGCCCCTTCGACGCCGATCATGCCCTCCGGCGGATCGGGCACCCACCGGGCGATGTCGTGGTCGTGGCAGACCACCTCGTGCCGCAGCGACTCGGTCAGCGGACGCGCCAGGCCCGCGGGCACCGGGGTCACCAGCCCCACCCAGTGGCTGGACAGCCGGGGGGTGAGCACCGGCACCGGCACGATCAGCCGCGGCGGCAGCCCGGCCACCTCGGCGTACTTCAGCATCATCGCGCGGTACGTGAGCACGTCCGGGCCGCCCACGTCGAAGGCGCGGTTCACCTCGGGCGGCAGCGCCGCGCAGCCGACGAGCAGGCGCAGCACGTCCCGTACGGCGATCGGCTGGATGCGGGTGTTGACCCAGCGCGGGGTGACCATCACGGGCAGCCGCTCGGTGAGGTAGCGCAGCATCTCGAACGAGGCCGAGCCCGAGCCGATGATGACCGCCGCCCGCAGCACGGCCGTCGGCACGCCCGAGGCCAGCAGCACCCGGCCCACCTCGGCGCGCGAGCGCAGGTGCGGCGACAGCTCCCGCTCGGGCACCCCGTCCGGGGTGAGCCCGCCCAGGTACACGATCCGCCGCACACCGGCCGCCTTCGCCGCGCGGCCGAAGATCTCGGCGGCACGGCGGTCGGTCTCCTCGAAGTCCCGGCCGCTGCCGAGGGCGTGCACGAGGTAGTACGCGACGTCCACGCCCTCCATCGCCGCGAGCACCGACCGCTCGTCGGTCACGTCGCCCCGCACCGTCTCGGCGCGGGGCGCCCAGGGGTGGTCGCGCAGCTTCCCCGGGGTGCGGACGAGGCAGCGCACCCGGTGGCCGGCGTCGAGCAGTTCGGGCACCAGGCGGCCGCCGATGTAGCCGCTGGCGCCGGTCACCAGGCAGGTGAGGGCGGTCTTCGCAGTCATCCGGGTCGTTCCTTTCCGGCGGCAGGGGCCGCCAGGGCGCTCGCCACGTCCGGCGGCAGCGGGGCGAGCCGCAGCAGCCCCGCCACCACGCGGGCGGTGGTCGCGTGCCAGATGCCGGCGTCCCGCAGCATCGCGTGGTCGCCGCCCGGCACCGTCAGGTGGCAGGCCAGGGCGCCCGCCGCGCGCGCCCGGTCGGCCAGGGTCAGCGACTCGGCCGGATCGGTGACCCGGTCCCGGTCGCCGTGGAGCAGCACCAGGCGGCGCCCGGCCAGCTGCCCCACCGGTTCGCCCGCCGGGCACCACGGGGCGAGCCCCACGACCCCGCCCACCAGCGGATGCCCGGCCACCCGCAGCGCGGCCCGGCCGCCCATCGAGTGGCCGACCAGCACGACGGGCACCGCCCCAGCGCGTTCCCGCAGGGCTTCCAGCGCCCGCCACGCGTCGTGCGCGGCGTCCTGCCGGTCGCCGTTCCAGCCGCGGTGCCGGTAGCGGACCCCGGCGAGCGCCACCGGGTGCCCGGCCGTGGCCCGGCCGATGGCGCGGACGAACGGCCGCATCCGGGCCCCGGGGAGGTTCCACCGCGTGGGCGGCTCCAGGCCCTCGGCGCGGCCCCCGTGCAGCAGCAGGACGGCGGCCGCCGGGCGCTCCGGCAGGGCGTACGGAACCAGCGTCGCGGCGCCGTCGCCACCCTGCGCGTCGTCACCGTACGTCATCGGATCGCCTCTCCTCGCACTCTCCGTCATTGTCCGCCGCTCCCTCCGCCGCCGCCCGTCCTGATACCTGCCCGGGATTCGGAACCGCGTCCCCACCGGATTGCCCGATCGGCCAATCCGGTGGCCGCAGGCCTACGAATCACCATCAGGGAGAGACGGGGCACGAAGGGAGCGGCATGAACGGCACAGGGCGCCGGATCGCGGTCGTGGGGAGCGGGGTGGCCGGCCTGACCGCCGCGTACGCACTGCAACGGCACGGCGACGTATCGCTGTTTGAAGCGGACGACCGGCTCGGCGGGCACGCCCACACCCACGACGTCCCCTCGTCCGACGGCCGGGTGGCGGCCGTCGACAGCGGCTTCATCGTGCACAACGAGCGCACCTACCCCACCCTGTTGCGGATCTTCGCCGAACTCGGCGTCCGCACGCAGGAGTCCGAGATGAGCATGTCCGTGCGGTGCGAGGGCTGCGGCCTGGAGTACGCCGGGGCCCGCGGGCCCGCCGGGCTGTTCGCGCAGCCGCGCAACGGGCTGCGCCCGGAGTACCTGCGGATGCTGGCCGAAGTGCCGCGCTTCCACCGCAGGGCCCGGCGGCTGCTCGCCGGGGACGGCGGCGACGACACCACCACCCTGGGCGAGTTCCTGCGCGCGGGAGGTTTCTCGGCGTACTTCGTCGCGCACTTCACCACCCCGCTGGTGGCCTGCGTCTGGTCCTGCTCGCCGCGGACCGCCGCCGAGTACCCGGCGGTGTACCTCTTCCGGTTCCTGGACCACCACGGGATGCTGTCGGTGTCCGGCTCGCCCACCTGGAAGACCGTCACCGGCGGCTCGCGCACCTACGTCGAGCGGATCGCCAAGCGGCTGACGGCCCTGCGCACCGCCACCCCCGTACGCGCCCTGCGCCGGCACGCCGACGGCGCCGAGATCGTCACCGACGACGGCGAGAGCGAGGAGTACGACGCGGTGGTCGTCGCCACCCACGCCGACCAGGCGCTGCGCCTGCTCGCCGACGCCACGGCGGCGGAGCGCGCGGTGCTCGGCGCGATCCCGTACTCCCGCAACCCCACGCTGCTGCACACCGACACCTCGCTGCTGCCGCGCAGCACCGGGGCCCGCGGCTCGTGGAACTACCGGATGCCCTCCTGCGCCCCCTCGCCCGGCGGCGTACGGGTCACCTACGACATGAACCGCCTGCAGCGGCTGGACAGCCCCGAGCGCTTCCTGGTCACCCTCGGCGGCGAGGAACTGGTCGACCCCGGCCGGGTGCTGGCCCGCATGGTCTACGAACACCCCGTCTACACCCCGGAGTCGGTCGCCGCGCAGCGTCTGCTGCCCACGCTGAACACCCCCGTCACCGCCTTCGCCGGGGCCTACCACGGCTGGGGCTTCCACGAGGACGGCTGCCGCTCCGGCGCCGAGGCCGCCCGCGCGCTGGGGGCGCGATGGTGACCGCCGCGGCCCCGCCGGACGTGCCCGCCCTGTACGAGTGCGTGATCACCCACGTCCGCACCCGCCCGGTCCGCCACGCCTTCACCCACCGCACCTACCTGTGGCTGATCGACCCCGACCGGCCGCCCCGGCTCCCCGCGCCGCTGCGCCCCTTCGCCCGCTTCGACGCCCGGGACCACTTCGGCGGCCGGCAGCCCACCGTACGGGCCGCCCTGGAGACCTGGCTCGCCGCGCGTGGGGTGGACCTGCGGGGCGGCCCGGTGCGGATGCTCACCCACGCCCGGGTCCTCGGGTACGTCTTCAACCCGCTGACGCTCTACTGGTGCCACACGCCGGACGGCGCCCTGGCCTGCGTCGTCGCCGAGGTCCACAACACCTACGGCGAGCGCCACGCCTACCTGCTGCGCACCGACGGGTCCGGCGCGGCGGACGTCGCCAAGGACTTCCACGTCTCGCCGTTCTTCCCCGTCGACGGCGCCTACCGCATGCGGCTGCCGGAGCCGGACGCCGCGCTGCGCCTCACCGTCCACCTGGAACGCGCCGGGACCCGGCCGTTCACCGCCACGGTGCGCGGCGAACGGCGGCCCGGCACCGCCCCGTTCCTGCTGCGCGCCGCGCTGCGCCACCCCTGGTCCACCGCCGCCGTGTCGGCCGGCATCCGCCGCCACGGCATCCGACTGCTGCTGCGCGGACTGCCCGTGCTGCGGCGCCCCGTCCACCCGCCTCAGGAGGGTTTCGAGTGACCACGTCCGTACCCGTCCCCGCACCCGCTCCCGCCTGCTCCGGCGGCGTGGACCCGCGCCGCTGGCCGGACGTCGCCGCACCACAGCGGTGCTCCCGCGCACGGGCCGCCGTCGCCGGCGCCGTCGTGCGCCGCACCCTGTCCCGGCTGCCGCTGAACTGCCGCCTCGGGCCCGGCGGCCCGGTGCTCGGCACCGGCGGCCCCGCGGTCGAGATCCGCGACCCCGAGGCCTTCTTCCGCCGCGTGGGAGCCGGCGGACTGATCGGCTTCGGCGAGTCCTGGATGGCCGGCGAGTGGGACGCGCCCGACCTCGTCGCCGTGCTCACCGTGCTGGCCGCCAACGTCACCGGACTCGTCCCCCGGCCGATGCAGCGGCTGCGCGCCCTGTGGGCACGCCGGGAGCCCCGCGAGCGCCGCAACACCCTCGACGGCGCCCGGGACAACATCCACGCCCACTACGACCTGTCCAACGAGCTGTTCGCGCTCTTCCTGGACGAGACCCTCACCTACTCCTCGGCGGTCTTCGCCGGCCTGCCCGCCGGCCCGGAGGCGCTCGCGGACGCCCAGCGCCGGAAGATCGACCGCCTGCTGGACCTCGCGCGGGTCGGCGAGGGCACCCGGCTGCTGGAGATCGGCACCGGCTGGGGCGAACTCGCCGTGCGCGCCGCCCGGCGCGGCGCCCAGGTCGTCACCGTCACCCTCTCCGAGGAGCAGCGCCGGCTGGCCGCCGAGCGCATCGAGGCGGCCGGCCTGTCCGCCCGCGCGACGGTGCTGCTGCGCGACTACCGGCAGGTGACGGGCCGTTACGACGCCGTCGTCAGCGTCGAGATGATAGAGGCCGTCGGCGCCGAGTACTGGCCCGCCTACTTCACCGCCCTCGACCGGCTGCTCGCCCCCGGCGGCCGGATCGCGCTCCAGGCCATCACCATGGCCGACAACCGGATGCGGGCCACCCGCCACACCCACACCTGGATCCAGAAGTACATCTTCCCCGGCGGCCTGATCCCCTCCCCGGAGGCGATCGAGCGCACCCTCGCGGCGCACACGACGCTGCGCGTCGAGGAGAGCACGGGCTTCGCCGCGCACTACGCCGAGACACTGCGGCTGTGGCGCGAACGCTTCACCGACCGCGCCGCCGAGGTCACCGCCCTCGGCTTCGACGAGACCTTCCGCCGCATGTGGACCCTCTACCTCGCCCACTCCGAGGCCGGCTTCCGCTCCGGCTACCTCGACGTGCGCCAACTGCTGCTCACCCGAGGGGAGACCGCCCGGTGAAGAGTGCCGCGGACACTCTCGTCCCCCTGCTGGAGCAGTTCACCGGCGGCCCGCTGCCGTTCCGGCTGCGGGCCTGGGACGGCAGCACCGCGGGGCCCCGCGACGCGCCGATGGTGGTGCTGCGCTCCCGGCGCGCGCTGCGCCGGCTGCTCTGGGAACCCGGCGAACTCGGCCTGGCCGAGGCCTACATCACCGGTGAGCTCGACGTGCGCGGCGACCTCACGGAGAGCCTGCGCACGATCTGGGCCGCGGTGCGCGAGGGCCGCGTCACCCCGCCCCGGCTGACCGCCGCGGACCGCCTGCGGGCGGCCGGCGCGGCGCTGCGGCTCGGCGCGGTCGGCCCCCGGCCGCCCGCCCCGCGCGGCCGGGCCCGGCTGAACGGGACCTTGCACAGCCGGGGCCGCGACCGCGCCGCCATCAGCCACCACTACGACCTGTCCAACGCGTTCTACGCCCTGCTCCTCGACCCCTCCATGGCGTACTCCTGCGCCTACTGGACCCGCGCGGACGACCCCGCGTACGGCCTCGCCGACGCCCAGCGCGACAAGCTGGAACTGATCTGCCGCAAGCTGGGACTGCGCCCCGGCATGCGGCTGCTCGACATCGGCTGCGGCTGGGGCGCGCTGTCGCTGTACGCCGCCGAGACCCACCGCGCCCAGGTGCACGCGGTCACCCTGTCCGCCGCGCAGCGCGACGCCGTCCAGGCCCGCATCCGCGAACGCGGCCTGGAGCAGTACGTGCGGGTCGAACTGCGCGACTACCGCGACCTGGAGGGCAGCGGCGGCTACGAGGCCGTCACCGCGATCGAGATGGGCGAGCACGTCGGCGACGCGCACTACCCCGCCTTCGCCGCCACCCTGCACCGCGTGCTGCGCCCGCACGGCCGTGCCCTGGTGCAGCAGATGTCCCGCGGCCGGGTCGCGCCGGGCGGCGGCGCGTTCATCGAGACGTACATCGCCCCCGACATGCACATGCGGCCCCTCGGCCGTACCGTCGCCCTGCTGGAGGACGCCGGGCTGGAGGTGCGCGCCGTGGAGTCGCTGCGCGACCACTACGTGCGCACGATCCGCGCCTGGCTGGCCACGCTGGAGGCGCGCTGGCCCGAGTTCACGGCGATGGCAGGGGAGGAGACCGCCCGTGTGTGGCGGCTGTACCTGGCCGGCGGTGCGCTCGCCTTCGCCGAACGGCGCATGGGCGTCGACCAGATCCTCGCCGTACGCCCCACCGAGGACGGCGGCACCGGGCTGCCGGACACGCAGGACGGCTGGTACGGGCGATGGTGACCCTCGCGGCGGCGGGCGCGGCGCTCGCGGTGATGCTGGTGGCCTTCGCGGTCGGCCGGGTGCGCGGCATGCACCGGTACGTCGACATCGCCTGGGGCGCGGCCTTTGCGGCCGTGGGGGCGGTCGCGTACGTGATGTCGGCCGGGCACGGGGACCCGGCCCGGCGCGCGCTGGTGCTGGCGATGGTGGCGGTGTGGGGGCTGCGGCTGGCCGCCCACATCGCCTGGCGGGGCCGGGGGCACGGCGAGGACCCGCGCTACGAGGCCCTGCTGGACAAGGCGCGCGGCAACCGCACCCTGTACGCCCTGCGCATGGTCTACCTGCTCCAGGCCGCCCTGGTCTGGCTGGTCTCGCTGCCGGTCCAGGCGGCCTCCTACCTCCCCGGCCCGCTCGGTCCCGCCGCCGCGGTCGGCGCCCTGCTGTGGGCCGTCGGCCTGCTCTTCGAGGCGGTCGGCGACCGTCAACTGGCGCGCTTCAAGGCCGATCCCGCGAACCGGGGGAAGATCATGGACCGCGGGCTGTGGAGCTGGACGCGGCACCCCAACTACTTCGGCGACTTCCTCGTCTGGTGGGGGCTGTTCGCGCTGACCTGCGATGCCTGGCAGGCCGCGGCGGCCACCGTGGTCTCCCCGCTGGTGATGAGCCTGCTGCTGATCCGCGGCAGCGGGAAGGCCCTGCTGGAGCGGCGCATGGCCGGCCGCCCCGGCTGGGACGACTACGCCTCCCGTACCGCGGGCTTCTTCCCCCGGCCCCCGCGGAAGCGGGCGGCGCCCTCGTCCAGGTCCACCAGCGGCGCCGGGTAGTCCAGTGCGCGGCGCCGCTCCTCGTCCAGCAGCCAGGGACGGTGGACGGCGCCGCCCGGCACACCGGCCAGCTCCGGCAGCCAGTGGCGGACGTACGCCCCGTCGGGGTCGAAACGCCGGGCCTGGGTCAGCGGGTTGAGGACGCGGTTGGGGCGGGTGTCGGTGCCGGTGCCCGCCACCCACTGCCAGTTGAGCTGGTTGTTGGCGATGTCGCCGTCCACCAGCAGGCTCAGGAAGTGCGCGGCGCCGACCCGCCAGTCCACGTACAGCGTCTTGGTCAGGAAGCTGCCCACCAGCAGCCGCGCCCGGTTGTGCATCCACCCCTCGTGCCGCAGCTGCCGCATCGCCGCGTCCACGATCGGGTAGCCGGTGCGGCCCTCCCGCCACGCCTCGGCCTCCGGGCCGTCGCCCTGCCAGGAGTCGTGACGCGGGCGCAGGTCGCGGTGGGCGGCGTACGGGCGGGCGGCGAGCACCTGGTGGTGGAAGTCCCGCCAGGCCAGCTGGCGTACGAAGCCGCCGTGGGCGCCGGCGACCAGTTCCGTCGCCGACAGGCAGCCGAAGTGCAGGTACGGCGAGAGCCGCGAGGTCCCGTCGCCCTCCAGGTCGTCGTGGCGCTCGTCGTACGCGTCCACGCCGCCGCCCGAGCGCCAGGCCCGCCAGAGCCGCCGGCCCTCGCTCTCGCCCCCGGCGGGCAGGCCCGGCGAGACCCCGCCCGGTGCGTCCGGCAGCGCGAGCGACCGCGGGCCCTCCGGCACCCGGACCACCCGCGGCGCGCCCAGCACGTCCCGGACGTCCTCCTGCTCCCAGCGCCGGAAGTACGGCGTGAACACCTCGAACAGGTCCTTGCCCGCCGGGGTGACGGCCCCGGGCGGCACCACGGTGAGCACGCCGTCGTGGACCCGCAGCTCCCGCCGCGCCCCCTCCAGCGCCTCCCGCAGCCGCGTCTCCCGGCGGCCGGCGTACGCGCTCACCCCGGCCGCGATGTGCACCTGCCGCGCGCCGGTCTCCTCCGCGACCCGGCACACCTCCTCGACGACGTCCCCCGCGCGCAGCACCAGCCGCCCCCCGCGGTCCCGCAGCCGGGCGTCCAGGTCCGCCAGGCACTGCGCCAGGAACGCCGCGCGGTTCGGCACCGCGAACCCGGCCGCCCCGACGCCGTCGTCCAGCACGAACAACGGCACGACCTCGTCGGCCGAGTTCAGCGCCGCGCGCAGCACGGGATGGTCGTGCACCCGCAGATCCGCGGTGAACAAGCAGACGGCCACGGACACGCGTGCACCTCGTACCTTTGATTGCCTTGTCCCGCCCGAGCCTAGGCCGCCCGCGCGCCCGGCTCCCGCATTCGCCGGGCGCGTCCCCCCACCGGTCAGGCCTTCGCGAAGGACATGAGCGCGAGCGGCTGCGTGGTGGGGCGCGGGGAGCCGCCCGCCGGTTCGACGGTGATGCCCATCCCGGATGCGCCGCCGACGGGGCCGTCGAGGAGCACGGCCTCGCTGCCGCCCGGGCCGGAGCGGGGGACCAGCCCGGCGGAGCGCATGGTGCCGCCCGTGTCGGAGAACCAGAGCTGGTAGACCCGGCCCCCGGACAGCGGGGGCAGGCCCTGGGCGAAGAAGACCGCGCGGTCCTGGCTCCGGGACACCACGACGGTGCCGCTGGCGCCGCCGGAGAGCTTCCCGGTGGTGGCGGCGGCGTCCGGCGCGGCGAGGACCCGGGCGACGGACTCGGCGCCGGCCTGCGCCTGCCGGGCCTCCTGGCGGGCGTCGCCCAGTTGCTGCTGCTGCCAGACGGCGACGCCGCCGAGCGCGGCGGCGGCCACCAGGCAGGCGGCCAGGGCGAACCGGGTGACCAGCGGGGTCCGCGGGGCGCGGCGGACACGGCGGCGGTCCCGCACGGGGATCTCGGCCACCCGCGGCGGCTCCTGCCGGACGGTGGCGATCCGCCGCATCACCTCGTCCTTCATCCGCTGCGGCGCGGGTTCGGCCGCGGCGAGCCCGAGCCGGGCGGCGGTCGCGGTGAGCTCGCGCACCTCCAGGGCGCACGGCTCGCAGTCCGCCAAGTGGCTCTCGAACTCGGCGCGCTCGTGCCGGTCCAGGGCGTCCAGGGCGTACGCCCCGGTGAGGGTGTGCAGCTCGGCGTTGGTGCTCACGCGGTCACCCCCAGGCAGTCGCGCAGCCGGATGAGGCCGTCCCTGAGCCGGGTCTTGACCGTCCCCAGGGGCAGCGACAGCAGTTCGGCGACCTCGCGGTAGGTCAGGCCCCGGTAGTACGCCAGCATCACCGACTGGTGCTGCAGCTCGGTGAGGGTGCGCATGCAGCGCCTCACCTGCTCCCGTTCGAGCCGGGCCTCGACCTGCTCGGTCACCTCGTCGTACGCGGGCGTGCGGTCCAGCAGGGCCGCCTTGTGCTCGCGGTCGGCGGCGGCGCTCGCCGACCGGACGCGGTCGACCGCCCGGCGGTGGGCCAGGGTCATCACCCAGGTCATCGCACTGCCTTTCTCGGGGCGGAAGCGGGCCGCCGTGCGCCAGACCTCCACCAGGACCTCCTGGGCGACCTCCTCGGACTGCGCGGGGTCGCGCAGCACGCCGCGGACCAGCCCCAGCACGGGCCCGCTCACGGCGTCGTACAGCCCGGCGAAGGCCTCCTGGTCGCCGCGCGCGACGGCGAGCAGCAGTTCCGTGAGGTCCGGCCCCTGGCGCGCGGGCATGCCGATTCGCACCGGTTCCCTCTCCACATCTCCCGCTTTCGTCGTTGTGTCGGTCCGCTGTCGTGTGCTCGGTGCCCGGCCGCCGCGGTCCTGCCGTTGCCCCGTGCACAGTCTCCCGTCCGGCATTCGGCGCCGCGAGCGGTTCGGATTGGTCCGTCGTACGGTGGCTCCCATGTCCGACACCACCTCAGTAGCAGTCCTCGGCACCGGGATCATGGGTGCCGCGATGGCCCGCAACCTCGTCAGGGCCGGCCTCGACGTCCGCGTGTGGAACCGTACGAGCAGCAAGGCCGAACCGCTCGCGGAGGACGGCGTCCGGGTCGCCGCCACGCCCGCGGAGGCCGTGGAGGGCGCCGACGTCGTGCTGACGATCCTCCACGACGGCCCGGCCGCGCTGGAGACCATGCGGCAGGCGGCGCCCGCGCTGCGGCCCGGCACGGTCTGGGCGCAGGCCACCACGGCCGGCGTCGAAGCGCTCGGCGCGTTCGCGGAGTTCGCCGCCGCACACGGCATCGTCTTCGTCGACTCGCCGGTCCTCGGCACCAGGCAGCCGGCCGAGGCCGGGGAGCTGCTGGTGCTCGCGGCGGGGCCGCAGGAGGTGCGGCAGGCGCTGGAGCCGGTCTACGGCGCGATCGGCAGGCGCACCCAGTGGGTGGGCGAGGACGCCGCGGAGGGCGCCGCCAGCCGGCTCAAGCTCGTGGTCAACAGCTGGGTGCTCACCGTCACCCACGGCACCGCGGAGGCCCTGGCGCTGGCCGAGGGACTCGGGGTGGACCCCCGCGCCTTCCTGGACGCGGTGGCCGGCGGCGGCCTCGACATGGGCTACCTGCGGGGGAAGGCCGACGCCATCCTGCGCGGCGACTTCGCGCCCAGCTTCGCGCTGCAGACCGCGGAGAAGGACGCGCGGCTGGTCGTGGCGGCCGGTGAGGCCGCCGGGGTCCGCCTCGACGTGGCCGAGGCCGGCGCGGAGCGCTTCCGGCGGGCGGCGGCCCAGGGCCACGGCGAGGAGGACATGGCGGCCACCTGGTTCGCGAGCTTCGGCGACGGCCGGGCCGCGCAGCAGGCCTAGACGGCCGGGCCGTCACCTGCCCCCCGGTTCCGCCGGAAGGTGCCCGCGGTCGCGGCACTTCGCCGGCTTTCGGCCTGGGGGAGCGGTCGCATCTCGCGGGCTGCGGGGACGGCGGGGGCGCGAAGCGGGCTTCCTGGTTTCGCGGGAAGGTGGCCCCGGGCACGGACTTTTCCGGCCTTGGGCTGGGGGGAGGGGTCGCTTCCTGTGGGCTTCGGCGATGGCGGGGGCGCGAAGCGGGCTTCCTGGTTTCGCCGGAAGGTGGCCCCGGGCACGGCTCTCGGCGGGCCTTCGGCCGGGGGGAGGGGGGCGTATCCCGTGGGCTTCGGGGACGGCCGGGACGCGATGCGGGCTCCCCGGTTGCGCCGGAAGGTGCCCTCAGGCACGGCACTTTCCCGGCCTTCGGCCGGGGAAGCCGTCGCATTGTCCGGGGGGTCCGGCCACGCAGAGCGCGGGACGGCTGTCCGCCGTGCGGTGCACCGCACCTGGCGGCACCCCCGGCGGTGGCCGGGGGTGCCGCGGGACCCGCCCGCCGGGCGGTGGGGGCACCCAGCGGTGGCCGGGCACTGCCCGGGCCCGCGGGGGCTATCCCACGTGCGGGAAGAGCGCGGCGAAGGACGCCGCCGCCTCGGCGGGGTCCCGTCCGTAGGGTGCGTTGAAGTCCCAGATCAGGAAGAGGAGGAAGGCGATCAGGGCGCTGTAGAGCCCGGCCAGGAGCAACTCCCGCCGGGAGCGCCGGATCTGCAGGGTGAAGATCAGTCCCACCGCGACCAGGCCGCCCACGATCAGCCCGAACCAGACCACGCCCGGCATGGTGGGCGCGGAGCTGTCGGCGCGCGCGTTGCGTGCGTCGTCGGCCGCGGCCACCTGGTCGACGACGGGCTGGTAGGCCTGGTTGGCCAGCGGGGTGCGCGGCTCGAACGCCGTCACGTCGCGGCGCACCACGCCCAGCAGTTCGCTGCCGCGCTGGGTGTTGTCGCCGTTCTTGACCATGTACGGGATCTCTTTGTCCACGACGTACGACACGTAGGTGTCGATGTCCTCGCGCACCCGGTCGCGGACGGCGGCCGGGTACACCTGGACCCGCTCCTGGACCTCGTGCAGCGCCTGGGCCTCACGGCGCGCGGCGTCCTCGGCGGCGCCCCGTCCCTCCCAGACGCCGGCGATGGCCAGGCCCAGGACGATCGCGTAGACCACGCCGATCATCATCGTCATGTACTCGATGACGTCCGGGGTCTCGCTGGGGTCGTCGTCCTCGCTCAGCCGGCGGTTGTTGATCGCCACGATGCTCAGCACGACCACGCAGCTCGCGGCCATTCCGATGGCCAGGACAATCCAGTCCGACATGCGTCACCTCCGGGAACGAGCTTGGGAACGGGGTTTGAGCGCGGCGGCCGACAGCACCGCGGGTGCGGTGATCAGCAGCATCAGATGGACGAGGCTCGGACCCTCGGGCGGTGGGAGCGCGGTCACCTTGCGGTAGGCGACCGGCGGCAGTTCGACCCGGTGGCTGGGTGTCGGGGTCGGGGTCGGGGTCGGTGTCGGGGTGGGCGTGGGTGTCGGCGTCGGAGTGGGGGTGGGCGTCGGAGTCGGCGCGGGGGCGGGCCGCTGCCGCACGGGGGCGGGCGCGGGGGCGGGTTTCGGGCGCGGGGCCGGTCCGCACGGATGCCGCCAGGACACCGAGCCGCGCGCGCCCGAGGAGTCCGTGGAGGCGTCCACGGAGGCCTGGTAGCGGGGGCAGTGCTCCCGCCGTACGCGGGCCGACGAGCCGCCGGGGCCGGTCTGGGCCTCCACGGTGTCACCGCCGTGCCGGATCCGGACGCGGGTCCTGGGCACCCCTCCCGCCCCGCCGTCCGGTTTCGTCTCCACACGGACGGCGCCGCCGCCCGTCTCCACCCGTACGGTGCCGTCCGGCAGGAACCGCACGACCGGCGGTCCCGGGACGCCGGGGCGCTCGTCGGCACGGGCGGTTCCCGCCCCGCCCCCGGGACCCCCCGGACCCAGTACCACCAGCACGGCGGCCGCCGTGAGGCCGGCCCCCCTCAGCCATATGGTCATGTCCCAGATGTTGTGCGGCGGCAGGGCCGCCCATCCGGCAATCCGGGCCAATCCCCCCGAAGGGCTGATTCGTCAGCGCAGGACGCGGCGCAGCGCACGCCGGGCGCGATCGGGGGCGCTCCGGTCGCCGAAGAGCTGGACGGCGTGATTCAGCGCGAAGTAGACGCCGTTGAGCTCGAACACGATCTGGTCGGGATCGGTGTCCTGGGGCAGTTCGCCCTGCTCGACGGCGGCCCGCAGATCCCGCACCAGGCGCCGCTTCCACACGGTGTACAGCCGTGCCACGGCGTCCCGCACCGGCCCCTCCCGCCCGTCGAACTCCACGGCGGAGGCGGTGAACAGGCAGCCGCCGGGGAAGGCCTCCCGCTCGCGGTCGAGGTAGGTCACCCAGGCCTCGCAGATCGCCGTCAGCCGGGCCAGGCCGGGCGGGTTGCCCGCGGCCGGCAGCCACACGGCGCGGGTGAAGATCTCCGACGCCCGGCGCAGCGCGGCGATCTGCAGCGCCTCCTTGGTGCCGAAGTGGCCCAGCAGCCCGGACTTGCTCATCTGGAGGTCGGTCGCGAGCCGGCCGATGGTCAGGCCCTCCAGGCCCTCCACGGAGGCGACCGCGACGCTGCGTTCGATGATCCGCTCGCGGGTGTGGCGGGCCTCGGTGGCGGACTTGCGTGGGCTCATGGGGCCATCGTAGCGAGCCGCCCCTCTTTAGCGTCCGATCGATCGGTCGCTATAGTTCCGGCATGACCTCGACCCGTATCGTCGCCCTCGGCCACCACCAGCCCGAACGCGTCCTCACCAACGACGACTTGGCCGCCATGGTCGACACCAGCGACGCCTGGATCCGGCAGCGCACCGGCATCGCCACCCGCCGCATCGCCGCCGACGACGAATCGGTCGCCGACATGGCGACGGCCGCCGCCGGCAAGGCCCTGGCCTCCGCGGGCCTGGCGCCCGCCGACATCGACCTGGTCGTCGTGGCCACCTCCAGTGCCATCGACCGCTCCCCGAGCACCGCGGCCCAGGTCGCCGCCCGGCTCGGGGCCACCGCGCCCGCGTCCTACGACCTCAACAACGCCTGCGCGGGCTTCACCACCGCGCTGGCCGCCGCCGACCACTCCCTGCGTGCCGGAGCAGCGCGGCACGCCCTCGTCATCGGCGCCGAGAAGATGTCCGACCTCACCGACTGGACCGACCGCAGCACCTGCGTCCTGCTCGGCGACGGAGCCGGGGCGGCCGTCCTCAGCGCGGTGCCGGACGGCGCCACCGAAGGCCCTGGCGGGCTCCAGGGCGTCGGCCCCGTGGTCTGGGGCTCCGACCCCACCCGGGCGGACGCCGTGCGCCTCACGGGCGCCTGGCAGCCGCGCTTCGCCCAGGACGGCCAGGCGGTCTTCCGCTGGGCCACCACGACCCTCGCCCCGATCGCGGAGGAGGCCTGCCGCCGCGCGGGCGTCGCCGTGGCCGACCTCGGCGGCATCGTGACGCACCAGGCCAACCTGCGCATCATCGAGTCGGTGGTCCGTCAGCTCGGCGCCACGGAAGCCGTCGTGGCCAAGGACGTCGTCGACTCCGGGAACACCTCGGCCGCCTCCGTCCCCCTGGCCTTCTCCAAGCTCGTCGAGCGCGGTGAACTGGCGCCGGGCGCCCCCGTGCTGCTGCTCGGTTTCGGCGGCGGGCTGTCCTGGGCCGGACAGGTCGTCAGCTGCCCCTGACCGGGCGCCCGCCCGCAATGCCGAGGGCCGGCCCCCGCTCACGCGGTGGGCCGGCCCTCGGGGTTGCGGCTGGTCGGTCCTGCCGTCAGACGGTGCGCAGGGCCAGGACGACGTTGTGGCCGCCGAAGCCGAAGGAGTTGTTGACGGCCACGATCCGGCCGTCCGGCAGCTTGCGCGGCTCGCCGGAGACCAGACCCGGGTCGATCTCGTCGTCGAGGTCGGTGAGGTTGATCGTCGGCGGGGCGGTGCGGTGGTACAGGGCCTGGACGGTGGCGACCGTCTCGATGCCGCCCGCGCCGCCCAGGAGGTGACCGGTCATCGACTTCGTGGCCGAGATGGCCACGTGGTCGAGGTGGTCGCCGAGGACCTTGCGCAGCGCCTTGATCTCCGCGACGTCACCCTGCGGGGTGGACGTGGCGTGCGCGTTGAGGTGGTGGATCTCCGCGGGGTCGATGCCCGTCGCGGTCAGCAGCTGCTCCAGCGCGGCGGCGATGCCGCGGCCGGTGGGCTCCGGCTGCGCGATGTGGTGGGCGTCGGCCGACAGGCCCTGGCCCAGCACCTCGGCGTAGACCTTGGCGCCGCGCTTGGCGGCGTGCTCGGCCGACTCCAGGATGACGACGCCCGCGCCCTCGCCGAGGACGAAGCCGTTGCGGGCCTTGTCGTACGGGCGGGAGGCGCCCTGCGGGTCCTCGTTGTTCTTGGACATCGCCATCATGTTGGCGAAGGCGGCGATCGGCAGCGGGTGGATGGCCGCCTCGGTGCCGCCGGCGACGACCACGTCGGCACGGCCGGAGCGGATCATCTCGTACGCGTAGCCGACGGCCTCCGCGCCCGAGGCGCAGGCGCTGACCGGGGTGTGCACACCGGCCCGGGCGTTGACCTCCAGGCCGACGTTGGCGGAGGGGCTGTTGGGCATCAGCATCGGCACGGTGTGCGGGGACACCTTGCGCGGGCCGGACGCCAGCAGGTTGTCGTACTGGTCGAGCAGGGTGGTGACGCCGCCGATGCCGGAGGCGATCACCGCGCCCAGGCGGTCGGGGTCGATCGAGCTGTCCTCGCCGGCCCTGGCGGTGAAGCCCGCGTCGGCCCACGCCTCACGGGTGGCGATCAGAGCGAACTGGGCAGAACGGTCGAGCTTGCGTGCGACCGGGCGGGGCAGAACCTCCAGCGGCTCCACGGCGATCTGCGCCGCGATGCGCACGGGCAGGTCTGCCGCCCAGTCCTGGGTCAGGGCGGTGACGCCGGAACGGCCGGCGAGCAGCCCCTCCCAGCTCGACGCGCTGTCCCCGCCCAGCGGAGTGGTTGCGCCGATACCGGTGACGACCACGGTGTGATTGGTCGGGCTCACAGGGATTGTCTCTCCACGTCTAGAAGGGCGGGCGACAGACACGTCGTCCGGGACCGGCCTGGATCAGGCCTGAGCCTTGAGGATGTAGTCGACGGCGTCGCCGACGGTCTTGAGCTGCTTGACGTCGTCGTCCGGGATCTTGACCTCGAAGCGCTCCTCGGCGGCGACGACGACCTCGACCATGGACAGCGAGTCGACGTCCAGGTCGTCGGTGAAGGACTTGTCCAGCTGGACGTCCTCGGTGGGGATGCCGGCGATCTCGTTCACGATCTCGGCGAGACCCTCGACGATCTCTTCCTGGGTGGCGGCCATTGCGGCGCTCTCCTTCTTCGGTGCTGTTACTACGGGCTGCGGCGGGCGGGAGTGCGGCGCCGCGTGGGGTGTTGACTAGGGGAGGGTAACGACCGTGGCGGCGTACACGAGACCCGCCCCGAAACCGATGATCAGGGCCGTGTCGCCGCTCTTGGCCTGTCCGGTCGCCAGCAGGCGCTCCATCGCGAGCGGGATCGACGCGGCGGAGGTGTTGCCGGTGGTCTCGATGTCGCGGGCCACGGCGACGTGCTCGGGGAGCTTGAGCGCCTTGATCATCGAGTCGATGATCCGCATGTTGGCCTGGTGCGGAATGAAGACATCGAGGTCGTCCGCGGTGATCCCGGCGGCGTCCAGCGCCTCCTGGGCGACCTTGGCCATCTCGAACACCGCCCAGCGGAAGACGGTCTGGCCCTCCTGGGTGATGGCGGGGAACTTCACCTGTCCGTCGGCGTCCACCGGAAGCCCCGAGACATCACCCGCTCGGAAGCGGTCCCATGCGACGGTCTGGGTGATGGTGTTGGCCTTGTCACCCTCCGAACCCCACACGGTCGGGCCGATCTCCGGCTCGTCGGCGGGGCCGATCACGACCGCGCCGGCGCCGTCGCCGAACAGGAAGGCGGTGGCCCGGTCGGACTTGTCGGTCAGGTCGCTCAGCCGCTCGACGCCGATCACCAGGACGTGCTTGGCACTGCCCTCGGTGACCATGCCCTTGGCGAGCGTCACGGCGTACGTGAAGCCCGCGCAGCCCGCGGAGATGTCGAAGGCGGCCGGCTTGACGGCGCCGATCCGGTGCGCGATCTCGGTCGCGACCGCCGGGGTCTGCTTGAAGTGGGAGACCGTCGCGACGATGACGCCGCCGATGTCCTCGGCCGAGATCCCCGCGTCCGCGATGGCCTTGCCCGCCGCGATCACGGACATCTCGGAGACCGTCTCGTCGGGGCCGGCCCAGTGCCGGGAGGCGATGCCGGAGCGGGAGCGGATCCACTCGTCGCTGGAGTCGATGTGCTCCAGGATGACCTCGTTGGGCACCACGCGGGTCGGCCGGTAGCCGCCGACACCCATGATCCGTGCGTACGGGGAGCCCTTGGCGGGCCTGATCTTCGCGGTCATGTCTGCGAGGACTCCTATTCCTGGGTGCCGTGCTCGGCGACGATCGCGCGGGCGGCCTCGAGGTCGTCGGGGGTCTTGAGGGCCAGGGTCGCGACGCCGGGCAGCGCGCGCTTGGCCAGGCCCACCAGAGTGCCACCCGGCACCAGCTCGATGATGGCGGTGACGCCGAGTTCCTTGAAGGTGTCCATGCACAGATCCCACCGCACGGGGTTGGAGACCTGCGACACCAGCCGCGCGACGATCTCCGCGCCGCCGGTGACGACCTTGCCGTCGGTGTTGGACACGTACGGCAGCACCGGGTCGGAGACCTCCAGCGTCGCCGCCAGCGCGTCCAGGGTGGCCACGGCCGGGGCCATGTGGTGGGTGTGGAAGGCACCCGCGACCTTCAGCGGGATGACCCGCGCCTTCTCCGGCTTGTCCGCGGTCAGCGCGGCCAGCTGCGCGGCCGTGCCGGCGGCGACGATCTGGCCGGCCCCGTTGATGTTCGCCGCGGTGAGCCCGAGGTTCTCCAGGTGCGCCACGACCGTGTCCGCGTCCCCGCCGAGCACCGCCGACATGCCGGTCTCGGTGACGGCGGCGGCCGCGGCCATCGCCGTGCTGCGGGTGCGGACGAACGCCATCGCCGCGTCGGCGCTCAGCACCCCGCCGATCGCCGCGGCGGTGATCTCACCGACGCTGTGGCCGGCCACCGCGTGCGGCGCGCCGGCGCCGGGCAGCAGCCGCTCCGCCGCGACCAGGCCGGCGGCGACCAGCAGCGGCTGGGCGACGGCCGTGTCGCGGATCTCCTCCGCTTCGGCCTTGGTGCCGTAGTGGGCGAGGTCGAGTCCGGCGGTCGCGGACAGTTCCGCGAGGCGGTCGGAGACGCCGGGCAGATCGAGCCATGGGGCGAGGAAGCCGGGGGCCTGGGCACCCTGGCCGGGAGCGACGAGTACGAGCACGCTTTCAACTCTCTCTTGAGCGAGGTCGTCCCCGCCCGTGGGGACAGGGACCAAGAACCGACGGGCGATTTGTTGGTGTCCCACAAATGCCCTGCGTACACCTACGGTGTCTGTCCGGAGTCGGAGAGCCGGCCCAGGATGAGTGCGATGCGAAGGGTGAATGCGGATCGTACATCCGAGGGGGACCAGCCGGTGACGTCCGTCACACGTCGGAGCCGGTATCGGACGGTGTTGGGGTGAACGAACAACATACGGGCCGCCCCTTCGAGCGACGAGGCCTGCTCGAGGTAGACCGAGAGCGTTTCCAGCAACGCCGAACCGGCTTCCTCCAGCGGTCTGTAGATCTCCTCCACCAGTTGATCGCGGGCGTAGCGGTCCCCCGCCATCGCGCGCTCCGGCAGCAGATCGTCCGCCTGCACGGGACGCGGGGCGTCCGGCCAGGCGGCGCAGGCCCGCAGGCCGGCGGCCGCGGCCTGCGCGGAACGGGACGCCGACAGCAGGTCGCCGACGACCGGTCCGGCCACCACCGGGCCCGCCGCGAAGGGGCCGATCAGCGCCTTGGCGACACGCAGCGGCTCGTCGTCGCCGCCCGCGACCACGATCAGCCGGTCGCCCAGCACACCGGTCAGCACCTGGAGCTTGGCGTGGCGCGCGGCCCGGCGGATCGCCTCCACCGTCAGTTCGCTGTCGCCGTTGGGTGCTGTGCCCAGCACCACCACGATCTTGTCCGGCGAGCTCCAGCCCAGTGCCGCCGCCCGGGACAGCACACCCTCGTCGGCCTCGCCGGACAGCACCGCGTTGACCACCAGGGACTCCAGGCGGGCGTCCCAGGCGCCGCGCGCCTCGGCCGCCTGGGCGTAGACCTGGGCCGTCGCGAAGGCGATCTCCCGCGCGTACACCAGCAGCGCCTCGCGCAGCACCGACTCGTCGCCGGGGGCGGCGACCTCGTCGATGGCCGCCTCCATCACCTCGATGGTGGTGCGCACCATCTCCACCGTCTGGCGCAACGAGATCGCCCGGGTCAGCTCCCGCGGCGCGGTGCCGAAGACGTCGGTGCTGATCGCCTGCGGCGTCTCCGGGTGGCGGAACCATTCGGTGAAGGCCGCGATGCCCGCCTGCGCCACGAGCCCGATCCACGAGCGGTTCTCCGGCGGCATGGCCCGGTACCAGGGCAGCTGCGCGTCCATCCGAGCGATCGCTGCCGCCGCCAGGCGCCCCGCGGACTTCTCCAGCCGTCGCAGGGTGGCGATGTGGGAGTGGTCGCGGGCGGGGTCGAATGCGTTCTGCGCGGGTTCTGGCACGGTACAAGCCTGCCTTATCCGGGCGGAAGGATGGCACGGACCCCTCTTCTGCGCGCGTCCGCGCGTCAGATCCGGCCGCCTGCCGCGTGTCCGGCGGTGTCCGCGGACAGCCGCTGGGCGAGGTAGATCGGGACCACCGACAGCACGATCAGCACCGCGGCGACCACGTTGACCACGGGCGCCTGCTGCGGCCTGGCCATGTTGCTGAAGATCCACACCGGCAGGGTCTGGACGCCGGGCCCGGCGGTGAAGGTGGTGACCACGATCTCGTCGAAGGAGAGCGCGAAGGCCAGCAGCCCACCCGCCAGCAGCGCCGAGCGGATCAGCGGGAAGGTGATGTCGCGGAAGACCTGGAAGGTGTCGGCGCCCAGGTCCATGGCCGCCTCCTCGTACGAGCCGGAGGTGCGCCGCAGCCGGGCCAGGACGTTGTTGAAGACCACCACGACGCAGAAGGTGGCGTGGCCCACGACGACGGTGAACAGCCCGAGCCCCACGCCGAGCGGTTCCAGCACCGTGCGGAACGCCGTGTTCAGCGCGATGCCGGTGACGATGCCGGGCAGGGCGATCGGCAGGACCACCACGAAGGACAGCGCCTCACGGCCGAAGAACCGGTGGCGCCGGACGGCGAGCGCGACCAGGGTGCCCAGCACCAGCGCCACCGCCGTCGCCCCGAGCCCGGCCTTCACCGAGGTCCACAGCGCCGCGCGGGCACCGTCGCTGTGCCAGGCGTCGCCCCACCAGCGCAGGGTGAGCCCGGAGGGCGGCCAGCCGAAGCCGCGGTCGGCGTTGAAGGAGTTCAGCAGGACCAGCAGCAGCGGTACGTAGATGACGGCGAAGCCGAGCGCGGCCGCGGCGCGCAGCGCGATCCGGGCGGGTCGGGACAGGTGCATGGCGTACGGCCCTCACAGACTCTGGAGCGCGCCGGTGCGTCGCACGGCCAGCAGGTAGACGACGATGATCGCGACCGGCACCGTGCCGAGCGCGGCGGCCAGCGGCAGGTCGAGCGTGATGTTGGAGTAGACGACGTTGCCGATGAGCTGGGTCTTGCCGCCGACGATCTGCACCGCGATGTAGTCACCGAGGCTGAGCGAGAAGGTGAAGACCGAGCCCGCCGCGACCGAGGGCAGCACCATCGGCAGCACCACGGACCTGAAGGTGCGCCAGGTGCGCGCGCCCAGGTCGGCGGAGGCGTCCAGCAGGCTCGCCGGCAGCTGTTCGAGGCCCGCGTGGATCGGCAGGATCATGTACGGCAGCCACAGGTAGGCCAGCACCATGACGGCCGCGGGCAGGCCGTAGCCGGGGCCGCTGAGGCCCAGCGGCTTCAGTACCCAGTCCAGCGGCCCGTTCTCGGAGAGCATGATCCGCCAGGCGTACGCCTTGACCAGGTAGCTGGCCCACAGCGGGGTGAGGACGGCGACGACCAGCAGGTGGCGGTACTTCGGGGCGGCCACCCGCGCGGTGTAGAACGCGATCGGGAAGGCGACGACGATGTCGACGGCGGTCACCGCGACCGCCACGCCGAGGCTGCGCAGGGCGACGTCCCGGTAGACCGGGGTCGTCCACAGGGCGTGGAAGTTGTCGGTGCTCCAGACCTTCACCACGTCCGAGGTGAAGGGGTCGGTGGTCCAGAAGGCGGAGAGGAACAGCGCGGCCAGCGAGCCCAGGTAGGCGAGGACGAGCCACAGCAGCGGGGCGGACAGCAGCAGGGACAGCCGCAGCCGCGGGCGGCGGTGCAGGAAGCCTGCCAGCCGCCGCCCGGGCGTGCCGGACGTGGGGGTCGTGGTGGTCACCGACGGCTCAGCCCTTGATCTCGGTCCAGGCCTGGACCCACTTGGCGTAGGGGACGCATGTCACGTCGGTGCGGCCGTCGAGGCACTGCGGGATCGGGGTGTTCCAGAAGTGGACCTGCTTCCAGTACGGCTCGTCGGCGGCGTGGAAGACGGTGCAGTGGTTCTTGTCGGCGGTCAGCGCGCAGGACTTGGCGTTCGACGGGGCCTCGCCGAACCACTCGGCGACCTGGGCGTTGACCTTGGGCGAGACGATCCAGTCCAGCCATTTGTAGGCGCAGTTGGGGTGCCGGGCCTTCGCGGAGACCATCCAGGTGTCGGACCAGCCGGTCGCGCCCTCGCTCGGCAGGACGGCGGCGACCTCGGCCTTCTCGGCCTCCGCGAGGTTGGCGATGACCTGCCAGCTGGTGCCGATGACGGAGTCGCCGCTCTTGAACGCGGAGATCTCCTTGAGGTAGTCGCTCCAGTACTCGCCGATGTTGGCGTTCTGCTCCTTCAGTAGCGCGACCGAGGCGTCGAACTGCTTCTGGTCCAGGGCGTACGGGTCCTTGATGCCCAGCTCCGGCTTCGTCTTCATCAGGTACAGCGCGGCGTCGGCGAGGTAGATCGCCGAGTCGTAGGCGGTGACATGGCCCTTGTACGGGGCGGACTTGTCGAACACCGCGGACCAGGAGGTGGGCGCGGGGGAGACCTTGTCGGTTCGGTACATCAGCAGGTTGGCGCCGCGGCCGTGCGGGATGCCGTAGGCGACACCGCCCACCGAGTTCCACTTCTGCATCTTCAGACTCGGGAAGATGTCCTGGTAGTTGGGCACGAGGTCCGTGTTGACCGGGGCGGCGTCGCCCGAGGCGATCAGGCGCAGTGAGGCGTCGCCGGAGGCGGAGACGGCGTCGTACTGGCCGGTCTTCATCAGGCTGACCATCTCGTCGGAGGTGCCGGCCACCTTGGTGCTGACCTGGCAGCCGGTCTCCTGCTCGAAGGGCGTGACCCAGTCGACGGACTTGTCGTTGGAGCCGTCCTCGGCGTATCCGGCCCAGGCGATCAGGTCGACCGCGCCCTCGGTCTTGCCGAGGGTCTTCTGCGCGCTGAGTTTCGGCGGGGTGAAACCGCTCCCGGAGCCGGAGCCCTTGTCGGAGGAGGACCCGCCGCAGGCCGTGGCCAGGGCCAGGACGGTGCAGGCGGCGAGGGTACGGGTCAGACGCACGTGGACTCCGTTTCCGGTGCTGCGGGCTGGACGGTGACGTGGTGGCGGCGGTGCCACTGGAGGCGGACGCGGGTGCCCCGGTACGCGGCGACGTCCGCCGAGGAGGTCTCCCGGTTCTGCTGGAGGGCGGTCACCCGGCCGCCGTCGTCCAGGTCGACCAGGAAGCGGGTGGCGTCGCCGAGATAGACGACCTCGGCGACGGTGCCGGAGACGGTGCGCTGCGCGTCGTCCCCGGCGGGCGCCTGCTCCCCGGGGTCCAGCAGCCGGATCTTCTCGGGCCGGACGCTGTAGGTCCCGCTCTCGTCGGTGAGCAGGTTGGACGTGCCGACGAAGCCGGCGACGAAGGGGGTGGCGGGCCGCTCGTACACCTCGGCGGGGGTGCCGACCTGCTCGATCCGGCCGTTGCTGAAGACGGCGATCCGGTCGCTGAGGGCCAGCGCCTCTTCCTGGTCGTGGGTGACGAAGACGAACGTGATGCCCACCTCGCGCTGGAGCGCCTTGAGTTCGACCTGCATCTGCTCGCGCAGGGTGAGGTCGAGCGCCCCCAGCGGCTCGTCCAGCAGCAGCACCTTCGGGCGGTTGACCAGCGCTCGGGCGAGTGCGACGCGTTGCCGCTGGCCGCCGGAGAGCCGGTCGGGGCGGCGCCCGCCGAAGTCCGCCAGCCGGACCGAGGCGAGGGCGGCGCGCACGCGCTCGGCGCGCTCGGCCCGGGGCACCTTGCGGACCTTCAGCCCGTAGGCGACGTTCTGCTCGACCGTCATGTGCGGGAAGAGGGCGTAGTCCTGGAAGACGGTGTTGACGTCCCGTTCGAAGGGGGCGAGGCGGGTGACGTCCCGGCCGGCGAGTTCGACGGTGCCTGCGGTGGGCGTCTCGAAGCCCGCGACCATGCGCAGCACGGTGGTCTTGCCGGAGCCCGAGGGGCCCAGCATCGAGAAGAACTCGCCGTCGCCGATCTCCAGGTCAATCCCGTCGACGGCGTGCACGGGTCCGAACGACTTGTCCAGGCCCCGCAGGCGCACGGCAGGTGTCCGAGCGGGCGATCCGTCGGCCGTCCCCCCGGCCGTTCCGCTGTCCGTTCCCTCCATGGGCGGGAACCTTTCTGTTCGCGCGGGCGTTGACCGAAAACCTATGAAGTTATATTTCAGAGGACAAGGCCTGGCCGGGGTAAAACTTTCCCCAAGTGAGAAGGTGACCGGGTGAGCAAACTTTCGAATGGCGCGCTGCACGCCGTCTTCGCACCCGTCGGCAGCCTCGCCCGGGTGGACGCGGTCGTACGGCGGCTGGCGGACGCCATCGAGCTGGGCCTGCTGGCCGACGGGGAGCAGCTGCCCGGCGAGAGCGAACTGGCCACCCGGCTGGGCGTGTCCACGGTGACCTTGCGCGAGGCGCTCATGGCCCTGCGGCAGCAGGGGCTGGTCACCACCCGCCGCGGCCGCGGCGGCGGCAGCTTCGTCACCGCCCCCGGCCAGCCCCGGGACGTCCGGCTCGCCCACCGGCTCGCCGACTGGAGCACCGAGGAACTGCGCGACCTCGCCGACCACTGGGCCGCCGTCGCCGGATCCGCCGCCCGGCTGGCCGCCGAACGCACCGGGCCGGACGACCTCGCCCCCCTCCAGCGCTCCCTGGAGGAGTTCGAGGCCGCCGGCGAACTCACCGCCCGCGGACGGGTCTACGGCCGGCTCCATGTGGAACTCGCCGCCGCCTCCCAGTCGGCCCGTCTCACCAAGGAGGAGATCCGTATCCAGGCGGAGATCGGAGCGCTAATCTGTCTCGCACTCGGGGAGGACGACGCCCGCGCGGCGGCCGTCGCGCTGCACCGCGCGCTGATCGGCGCCGTGCGCGAAGGTGACGCGGAACGGGCCAGGTCCCTGGCCGAACGGCGGGTGCAGGACGCGATGGAGCGCCTGATCGGACTGCGACTGGCCGCCGCCGGCTGACCCGGGCGCCCCGTACCTCCCGTCCTCCCGCACCGGAGGCATTCGCTGTGGTCATGAGCTCATCAACCGTCGTCGAGTCCGTCGCCGCCGGTGTCGTGGACCGGGTCCGCGCCGCGCTCGAGGACGTCTTCGCCGCCGTCACCCAGGTCGCCGAACGCACCGCCGCCGTCACCGCGGTGCGCGCCGCCGGCCGCGCGCCGACCACCGCCGACCTCGCCGCGCTGCGGCCGCTGCTGCACGACCGGCTGCGCGGCCGGGGCGACTTGATCTCCGGTATCGGCTTCATCGCCGAACCCGGGCTGCTCGGCGACGTGCCGGCCTGGCTGGAGTGGTGGCAGACCCACCGCGACGGGGAGTTGCGGCCGCTGCTGCTGGACCTCGACCCGGCGACCTCGGCCTACTCCGACTACACGCACTGGGACTGGTTCGCGCTGCCCCGCGCCACCGGCGAGCGCGCGGTCGCCGGGCCCTACGTCGACTACCTGTGCTCCGACGAGTACAGCCTCACGCTGTCGGTGCCGGTCCGGCACGGCGGGCACTTCCTCGGCGTGGCCGCCGCCGACGTCTACCTGCGGCACTTCGAGGCCGCCGTGCTGCCGCTGCTGCGCCGGCTGCCCGCCCCGGCCGCACTGGTCAACGCCCGCGGCCGGGTGGCCGCCTCCACCGATCCCCGGCATCTGGCGGGCTCACTCCTGCGGGGCTTCAGCGGACGGTCCTGCGACCCGATCCCGCTGACCCTCGTCACGCTTCCGGAGGCGGCGCCGCGTTCGTGAGCGCGGGCCGGAGCGGCGGTGCCCACGCGCGGAAGTCGGGGGAGCGCCCGTTCTCGTAGCCCCGGGTCCCGGTCGTCGGGGTTCCGGCCGTCGTGGCCGGGCGGTGGGCTCCGGCGCCCGCGAGGTGGTGGCGGCCTCCGTATCCGGGGCAGGCGGCCGCGGTGCCCGCACCTCGGTGGCGAAGCGCACGCGGCCCGATCCGCTTACGGCGACAGCGCCGCGTTCGTGAGCGCGGGCCGGAGCGTAGCCCCGGGTCCCGGCCGTCGTGGCCGGGCGGTGGGTCCCTGAGCCCGTGAGGCGCCCGCAGCTCGGTGGCGGAGCGCGCGCCGCGTCAGACTTCCGACAGCACCGCGTCCGTGAGCGCGGGCCACAACGGCAGTGCCCACTCGCCGAAGTCACGGTCCGTCAGCACCACGCAGGCCGCGCCGGCCTCCGGGTCGACCCACAGGAACGTGCCGGACTGCCCGAAGTGCCCGAAGGTGCGCGGTGAGGAGGAAGCGCCCGTCCAGTGCGGGGACTTGTGGTCCCGGATCTCGAAGCCCAGGCCCCAGTCGTTGGGGTTCTGGCCGCCGTAGCCGGGCAGGACGCCCCTGAGCCCGGGGAAGGCCACCGAGGTGGCCGCCGCCACCGTCTCCGCGGCCAGCAGGCGCGGCGCCTGCACCTCGGCGGCGAAGCGCACCAGGTCGTCCACGGTCGAGATCGCGCCCGCGCCCGCCGAGCCCGGGCAGTCGGTGGCGTGCATGCCGAGCGGCTCCAGCACGGCCAGCCGCAGGTACTCGGCGAAGGGGATGTCGGCGGCCTTGGCGATGTGGTCGGCCAGCGCCTCGAAGCCCGCGTTGGAGTAGATCCGCCGGGTGCCGGGGGCGGCCATCACGCGGTGCTCGTCGAAGGCGAGACCGGAGGTGTGCGCGAGCAGATGCCGTACGGTCGATCCCTCGGGGCCGGCCGGCTCGTCCAGCTCCACCGCGCCCTCCTCGACCGCGACCAGCGCCGCGTAGGCGGACAGCGGCTTGGTCACCGACGCCAGCGGGAAGCGCCGCCCGGTGTCGCCGTACGCTCCCAGCAGTGTGCCGTCGCGGCGGACGACCGCCGCCGCGGCTGTCGGGACAGGCCAGTTCTCGATCGCGCTCAGGCTGCTCAGGCTCCGCATGACGGTGAGCCTAACGAATGGCCTTGCCTGGAGTGCACTCCAGGGTTTTAGCGTGGAACCCATGACCGTGACGCAGGTGGCCAAGAGCAAGCCCGGCAGCGTACGCAACTGCGCCGACGCGGCGCCGCACCCCCTCCCGGCCGGCCGGGACCGCTACACGATCAGCGAGGTGGCGGCCTTCACCGGGCTGAGCGCGCACACCCTGCGCTGGTACGAGCGCATCGGGCTGATGCCGCACGTCGACCGCTCCCACACCGGGCAACGCCGCTTCACCAGCCGCGACCTGGACTGGCTGGCCTTCGTCGGCAAGCTGCGGCTGACCGGGATGCCGGTCGCGGACATGGTCCGCTACGCCGAGCTGGTGCGGCTGGGGGACCACACCTTCCCCGACCGCCGGGACCTGCTGGAGTCCACCCGGCGCGACGTGCTCCAGCGGATCACCGAGCTCCAGGACACCCTCGCGGTCCTCGACCACAAGATCAACGTCTATGCCGACGCCCCCAGGGCGTCCGAGAGGGCATGAAGCGCATGAGCGACACACACGAGCCGATCGCCAAGGTCGGGCTCGGCACGGACGGTCCCCTGGTCGGCGTGCAGGGCCTGGGCTGCATGGGCATCAGCGAGTTCTACGGACCGACCGACGATACCGCCGCCCGCGCCACGCTGGAGGAGGCCCTGGCCCTCGGCGTCACGCTCTTCGACACCGCCGACGTCTACGGGCTGGGCGCGAACGAGGAGTTCCTCGCCCCCTTCGTGCGGGCGCACCGCGACGAGATCACCCTCGCCACCAAGTTCGGCATCGCGCGCAAGGCCGACGACCTGCGGTACCGCGGTGTCCGCAACGACCCCGCGTACATCCGGCAGGCCGTCGACGCCAGCCTGCGCCGCCTCGGCGTGGACGTCATCGACCTCTACTACATGCACCGCCGCGACCCGGCCGTGCCGTTCGCCGAGTCGGTGGGCGCGATGGCCGAGCTGGTGCGGGCCGGCAAGGTCAGGCACCTCGGGCTGTCCGAGGTGACCGGTGCCGAACTGCGCGAGGCGCACGCGGTGCACCCGGTCACGGCGGTGCAGTCGGAGTGGTCGCTGTTCAGCCGGGACGTGGAGGTCTCGCTCGCCGGTGCCGCCGCCGAGCTGGGCGTGGCCGTGGTGCCGTACTCCCCGCTCGGGCGCGGCTTCCTCGCCGGCTCCTTCCGGAACGCGTCCGAGCTGGGGGCGGACGACTTCCGGCAGGCCCAGCCGCGCTTCACCGGCGAGAACGCCCAGCGCAACGCCGATCTGCTGGAGCCGCTCCGCGCGGCCGCGCAGGCGCACGACGCCACGCCCGGCCAGATCGCCCTGGCGTGGGTCCAGCAGCGGGCGCAGGTGCACGGACTGGCCGTCGTCCCGATCCCCGGCACCCGCAGGGCCGAGCGGGTGCGGGAGAACACCGCCGCCACCCGGATCGTGCTGGACGAGGCCGAGCTCGGCCGGCTGGAACCGATCGCGGGACAGGTCGCCGGTGACCGCTACGCGGACATGTCGTCCACGTCGGCGGCGCGCGAGTAGCCGTCGCGTTCCAGGGCGGGCCGCGACCGCGCGGCCCGCTGGACGGCCGCCAGTACGGCCGCGGCCAGCGGCAGCGACTCGTGGACCGGGCCGTAGCCGAGGCCGAACACCACGGCCGCCGGGTCGTCGTCCGCGCTGCCCGGCAACCGGCCGCCGCCGTCGCGGGGGAGCAGCCGCAGGTGGCCGCCGGGCGCCTCGGGCGAGCGCCACTCCAGGCCGGTCAGCCCGGCGACGGGGAAGTGCTGGTCGCCCGCCCGCCACTTGGGCGTGGAGGCGCCGGTCCAGGACCAGCGGAAGGTCACCGTGTGCCCGTCGAAGGACGCCCGCCCGTCGTACGCCTTGAAGGACAGCGGCGGCGCGGGGGCGTCCACGAGGTGACGCGCCGCCGGCTCGTCCTCGCCGGCGCCCAGGGCGCCGATCGCGGTCACCAGCCGCTCGGCGCACTGCTCCGCGAGCGGCTCGCGCGCGGCGGGCAGCACCAGGCGATAGGGGTCGGCGGCCTCCTTGAGCTGGCCGTCCGCGGCTTCCATCAAAGGGTCGGCGCCGGGCCGCGGCACGGCGCGCAGCACAAGGGTGCCGCGCCTGCCCGGCGCGAGCTCCACGCCCGTCAGCGCCGCATAGGGGACGCGGCGCTGCCCGAGGACCTGGAGCAGCCTGGAGTTGCGCAAACCCCGCTCGTAACGGATGAGGACAGCGTCGGCATCGAACTCCCATACGGCGTTGGATCCGGCCAATACGTCACCCATACGAGTCATCGTAGGCCGGGTTTCCGCCGGGGGAACCCGCCGCGTGAGGCCGGTCTAGGCCACGCCCGCCGTGCAGGACCGGCCCTGGGCGCAGCGGATGTCCGGAAAGCGCCCCAGCGCGATACGGGTGAAGTTGGCGAGGCTGGCGGTGCCCGAGCGGAAATAGCCCGCGTGGCCCTCGGCGCCGTCGGAGCTGACCACCCGGGCGCCGAAGTCCCGGGAGACCGGGTCGGCTCCGTGGCCCAGCCCCGCGATCTCCAGATGCGGGACGTCGCCGATCCAGTCCGAGCTGTCCCGGGTCGCCCACACGCGGGCGCCGGTGCGCAGATCGGCCGCCCGGTCCACGCGCATGCCGGGGCTGCCGAAGACCGTGATGTCCGAGACCCGGCCGGCCGGCAGGCCCGGAGCGGCCACCCCGCACAGCACCGAGCCGTACGAATGGCAGAACAGCGCGACGTCGCCGCGCGCCGGCAGCGCCCGCACCAGGGCGGTCAGCCGGACGGCGCCCTGCTCGGCGAGTTCGCCGGTGGACGCGTCCAGGCCCACGCCCAGCGGGGTGGTCCAGTCCGCCCACGCGATGACGGCGGTGCGCGCCCGCGGGTCGGCGGCCCGCTCGGCGCCGTACAGGGAGCGGGCCATGCCCACCGGGGCCCGGTAGGGGAGGGCGGTGCGCTCGAAGGACATCACGTCGGTGTCGACCCCGGGCACCACGATCGAGACCCGCCGTGCGCTGTCGAGGTCGCCGAAGACCTCGGCGACCCGGCCCCGGCCCGCGGGGTCGAAGGCGAGGATCTGCCGGCCGGGCTGCTGGAGCGCGGTGTAGCGGGCGGCCCGTTCGGCGGCGTCGTGCCGGCCCTCGGTGGTGAGCAGCGAGCTGTGCGAGCGGGCACGCTCCCGGGCCCGCTCGGCGCTGAGAGTGAGCTGGTTGGCCTGGTAACGCAGGCTCAGCGGCGCGCCGTTGAGGTTGCCCACGATCAACGGGTAGCGCTTCGCAAGGCGCTGGGCCTGCGCCGGGGCGAGTGTGCCGAAGAAACGTGCCACCGCCTGCGCCCCCGCCTGCGGGTCGGGCAGCGCACGGCCGCCCACCGTCCCGTGCCGCCAGGCGGCCAGGGCAACGGACTTGGCGTCGTTGTCACCTTGGTGATGACGCAGCGCCGTCCAGCCGGTGGTCGACAGCATGACGAAGACCACGGCAAGAGCCAGGAGGGCGCGCAGGGAGGGGGAGCTGAAACGCTCGTCGGCGAAATTCACTGCGTGCCACCATAGGAGACGCCGCAGGTCCCCTGAGCACGCCGTGACTCAAGTCACGTTTGAAAGAAGGAGATTCCGGACACACCCTTGTGCTCGCCCCATGGTTGTGTCAGGACCGGGACGAGCAGGGCCAGGTGCTCCTCGGTGATCCTGCGGATCGACTCCACGGTGGTCTCGTCGCCGTCGCCCCACAGCCGCTGGGCCGCCCTCAGCACCCCGCCGACGGCTCCCACGAGCACCCGCGGCCGCGGGTCGGCCGCGTCCAGGCCCTCGCGCGCGGCGATGACGGCCGCCAGCCGCCCCTCCACCACCGACGAGCGGCGCAGCTGCGCGGCCAGCAGCGTCGGCGTGGACTCGATCACCCGGTACATCGCCATGTACGTCGGCAGCGGTACGACGGCGACGATGAGCGCGCCGATGCCGTCCCACGACGCCCTCAGCGCCGCGTGCAGCGCCTCGAACGGCGGCTCGCCGGGCGGCCGGGCCGCCACCGCGGTGACGTAGGCGTCCTCGACGGTGTCCTCCAGTGCGAGGGCGACCTCCTCCTTGCCCGCGAAGTAGCGGAAGAAGGTGCGCTGCGAGACGCCCACCGCGTCCGCTATCTCGTCCACGGTCGTCCCGTCGTACCCCTGCGCCACGAACAACTCCACCGCGGCCCGCACCAGCGCGTCACGCGTGCGCTGCTTCTTGCGTTCCCGCAGACCGCACACGGGCGTCTTGGGCATCGCGTACGTCATCTGCCGTCCACCTTTCGGGACCCCCTTCGAACCGGTCGCGCTTCCTGTCAGTCACCGACGGATGAATGCTTTGGTCAAATGTCAGATGCTGCCATAATCTCTTGCCCATGACCCAAGCCTCCGTCGTCACCGACCAGGCACCGGAGCCCATACCGGCGCCCTCCAAGAAGCCCCTCCGCGGCCATCCCTGGCTGACCCTCTTCTCGGTAGCCATCGGCGTCATGGTGGTGGCGCTGGACGGCACCATCGTCGCCGTCGCCAACCCGGCCATCCAGGCCGACCTCGGCGCCTCCCGCGAGCAGATCCAGTGGATCACCACCGGGTACATGCTCGCGCTCGCCGTGTCGCTGATCACCGCCGGAAAGCTGGGCGACCGCTTCGGGCACCGCCAGACCTTCCTGATCGGCCTCGCGGGCTTCGCCCTCACCTCGGGACTGATCGGCCTCTCCAGCGGGGTCGGCATGGTGATCGCGCTCCGCGTGCTGCAGGGCGTGTTCGGCGCGCTGCTCCAGCCTGCCGCGCTCGGCCTGCTGCGGGCCACCTTCCCGGCCGAGAAGCTCAACATGGCCATCGGCATCTGGGGCATGGTGATCGGTGCCTCCACCGCCGCCGGGCCGATCGCGGGCGGTCTGCTGGTCGAGCACGTCAACTGGGAGTCCGTCTTCTTCATCAACGTGCCCGTCGGCCTGGTGGCGCTCGCCATGGGCCTGGTGATCCTCAAGGACGTCCGCGCCGAGAAGGCGCCGCGGTCCTTCGACATCCCCGGCATCCTGCTGCTCTCCGGCGCGATGTTCGGTCTGGTCTGGGGCCTGATCAAGGCTCCGGAGTGGGGCTGGGGCAATGCGCAGACCCTGCTCTTCCTGATCGGCTCGGTGCTGCTGTTCGTGCTGTTCGCGGTCTGGGAGACCAGGGCCTCCGAGCCGCTGATCCCGCTGCGGATGTTCCGTTCGGTGCCGTTGTCGGCGGGCACCTTGCTGATGGTGCTGATGGCCTTCGCCTTCCTCGGCGGCCTGTTCTTCGTCACCTTCTACCTGCAGAACGTCCACGGGATGTCGGCGGTGGAGTGCGGTGTCCACCTGCTGCCGCTCACCGCGATGATGATCGTCAGCTCGCCGGTCGCCGGCCTGCTGATCACCAAGTTCGGCCCCCAGGTGCCGCTGGTCGGCGGCATGGTCTGCACGGCGGTCGCCATGTTCGGCATGACCGGCCTGGAGGCCGACTCCGGTTCCCTGATCATGTCGCTGTGGTTCGCGCTGCTCGGCCTCGGCCTCGCCCCGGTGATGGTCGGCGCCACCGACGTCATCGTCGGCAACGCCCCGCTGGAGCTGTCCGGCGTGGCCGGCGGCCTCCAGGGCTCCGCCATGCAGGTCGGCGGCAGCCTCGGCACCGCCGTCCTGGGGACGGTCATGGCCTCGCGGGTGGACAGCGCGCTGCCCGAGAAGTGGGCCGCCGCCGGTCTGCCCCCGCTCAAGGGCGAGCAGGCCGCACAGGCCGCCGACGCGGTCGTGGTGGGCGTGCCGCCGGTCGCCCCGAACACCCCGGCCGAGGTCGTCGCGATGATCACGAAGGTCACCCACGAGACCTTCCTGTCCGGGATGGGGCTGGCCTTCACGGTCGCCGGCATCGTGGCCGCCTTCGCGGCCGGTGTCGCGTTCCTGACCCGGCGCGGCGTCAACGCGGACGCCGCCGGCGGCGCGGTGCACGTCTGACACCGGTGAACTCCCTATCAGGGTGATCGAGGCCCGGGGCCCTTGGCGGCCCCGGGCCTCGTCGTTCACGGTGGTGCTCCGTACCGGTGCCTTCGGGTGCCGCGACGACGCCGTACCGACAACGGGGAGTGATCCACATGCGCCGTGCCCTGACCCTGACCTTGACCCTGCCGCTCGCCCTGGCCGCGAGCGCCGCCGCCCTGGTGTCCCCCACCGCGGCGGGCGCCGCCCCCGCGGGCGGCTGCGACCCCGGCGAACTGTGCCTGTGGGCCCGGCCGGACTACGGCGGCCCACGCACGGTCCACGAACTCGCCGACACCGACGTCAACTCCTGCGTGCCGCTGCCCGCCGGAGTCACCGCGAAGTCCTTCGCCAACCGCACCCGCAAGCTCGTGACGACCTACCAGAGTGCCGAGTGCTCCACCGAGGGCGACTTCGAGACGTTCCCGTCCGGCACATGGGTGCCCGAGTCCCGGCACACGATCCGGGCCTTCCAGATCGTCGACCAATGACGCCGCGCAGACGGGCAGGGCCCCCACCGCGACCGCGGTGGGGGCCCTGGTGGAGCGGGGACCGTCAGGCGTCGCCGCCGGCCGCGCCGGGGTCGGCGGCGGCCACGTCGAGCAGCTGGTAGCGGTCGATCGCCTGCTTCAGCACCGAGCGGTCGATCTTCCCCTCCTTGGCGAGCTCGGTGAGCACGCCGAGGACCACCGACTGCGCGTCGATGTGGAAGAAGCGCCGCGCCGCGCCTCGGGTGTCCGCGAAGCCGAAGCCGTCCGCGCCCAGCGACTGCCAGGTGCCGGGCACCCAGCGCGCGATCTGGTCCGGAACGGCCCGCATCCAGTCGGAGACGGCCACGAACGGGCCCTCGGAGCCGGAGAGCTTCCGCGTCACGTACGGGACGCGCTGCTCCTCCTCCGGGTGGAGCAGGTTGTGCTCCTCGGCCTCGACCGCGTCGCGACGCAGCTCGTTCCAGGAGGTCGCGGACCAGACGTCGGCCCGCACGTTCCACTCCTCGGCGAGGATGCGCTGCGCCTCGAGGGCCCACGGCACCGCGACACCGGACGCCAGGATCTGCGCCGGGACCGCGCCCGCCTCGCCGGCCTTGTACTTGTACAGGCCCTTGAGGATGCCGTCGACGTCGACGCCCGCCGGCTCGGCCGGCTGCACGATCGGCTCGTTGTAGACGGTGAGGTAGTAGAAGATGTCCTCGTTCGCCTCGGGCGTCCCGCCGTACATGCGGCGCAGACCGTCCCGCACGATGTGCGCCATCTCGAAGCCGTACGCCGGGTCGTAGGCGACCACGGCCGGGTTCGTGGAGGCGAGCAGGTGCGAGTGGCCGTCGGCGTGCTGCAGGCCCTCACCGGTCAGCGTGGTGCGGCCCGCGGTGGCGCCGAGCACGAAGCCGCGCGCCAGCTGGTCGGCCATCTGCCAGAACTGGTCGCCCGTGCGCTGGAAGCCGAACATCGAGTAGAAGACGTAGACCGGGATCAGCGGCTCGCCGTGCGTGGCGTAGGCCGAGCCCGCGGCGATCAGCGAGGCGGTGCAGCCCGCCTCGGAGATGCCGTCGTGCAGCATCTGGCCGGTCGGGGACTCCTTGTAGGCCAGCAGCAGCTCGCGGTCGACCGACTCGTACATCTGGCCCAGCGGGTTGTAGATCTTGGCCGACGGGAAGAGCGAGTCCATGCCGAAGGTGCGGTACTCGTCGGGGGCGATCGGCACGAAGCGCTTGCCGATCTCCTTGTCCCGCATGAGGTCCTTCAGCAGCCGGACGAACGCCATGGTGGTGGCGATCGTCTGCTGGCCGGAGCCCTTGCGGGTCGCCGCGTACGCCTTGTCGTCCGGCAGCGCCAGGGGCTTGGCACGCACGACGCGGGTCGGGACGTAACCGCCCAGGCCCTTGCGGCGGTCGTGCATGTACTGGATCTCCTCCGAGTTCCGGCCAGGGTGGTAGTACGGCGGGGCGCCGGACTCCAGCTCCTTGTCGGCAATCGGCAGGTGCAGCCGGTCGCGGAAGCGCTTGAGGTCGTCGACCGTCAGCTTCTTCATCTGGTGCGTCGCGTTGCGGCCCTCGAAGTTCGGGCCGAGGGTCCAGCCCTTGACGGTCTGGGCCAGGATCACGGTCGGCTGGCCCTTGTGCTCGCGGGCCGCCTTGTACGCCGCGTAGATCTTGCGGTGGTCGTGGCCGCCGCGGCCCAGGTGCAGCACCTGGTCGTCGGTGAGGCCCTCGACCATCGCGCGCAGGCGCTGGTCGTCGCCGAAGAAGTGCTCGCGGATGTACGCGCCGGTCTCGGTGGCGTACGTCTGGAACTGGCCGTCGGGCGTGGTGTTGAGCTTGTTCACCAGCACGCCGTCGCGGTCCTGGGCCAGCAGCGGGTCCCAGGTGCGGTCCCAGATCAGCTTGATGACGTTCCAGCCGGCGCCGCGGAACTGCGACTCCAGCTCCTGGATGATCTTGCCGTTGCCGCGCACCGGGCCGTCGAGCCGCTGGAGGTTGCAGTTGACGACGAAGGTGAGGTTGTCCAGGCCCTCGCGGGCGGCCAGGGACAGCTGGCCGAGCGACTCCGGCTCGTCCATCTCGCCGTCGCCGAGGAAGGCCCACACGTGCGACTGCTCGGTGTCGGCGATGCCGCGCGCCTGCATGTAGCGGTTCATCCGGGCCTGGTAGATCGCGCCCAGCGGGCCGAGGCCCATGGACACGGTCGGGAACTCCCAGAAGTCCGGCATGAGCCGCGGGTGCGGGTAGCTGGACAGGCCGTAGGGGGCCTTGGACTTCTCCTGGCGGAACGCGTCGAGCTGGGTGGCGGAGAGCCGGTCCAGCATGAAGGCGCGGGCGTACACACCCGGGGAGGCGTGTCCCTGGAAGAAGATCTGGTCCCCGCCCTTGCCGTCGTCCTTGCCCCGGAAGAAGTGGTTGAAGCCCACGTCGTAGAGGGAGGCCGAGGAAGCGAAGGTGGCGATGTGGCCGCCGACGCCGATGCCGGGGCGCTGCGCGCGGGACACCATGACCGCCGCGTTCCAGCGGGTCGCGTTCAGGATGCGCCGCTCGATCTCCTCGTTGCCGGGGAAGAACGGCTCGTCCTTGGTCGCGATGGTGTTGACGTAGTCCGAGCTGCGCATCTCGGGCACGGCCACGCGCCGCTCGCGCGCGCGCTCGATCAGCCGGAGCATCAGGTAGCGGGCGCGCTCGCGTCCGCGCTCGTCGATAGCGGCGTCAAGCGAGTCGAGCCATTCCGCCGTCTCCTCGGGATCGAAATCCGGGACCTGGCTGGGAAGGCCGCCAATGATGATCGGGTTGCGATCTGATCCGGAAGCCACGCTAATCCTTCGCTGATAGATAGTGCTACGGGGTCACGCCGCCTCCATCGTGTACCGCGCGTTCGGGATACGTCATCTCTACTGAGCGGTAACCGTCATGTAGCGAGACAGACCCACCTACAAGGCCCTGAGCGGGGCTCCTGCGTGGCTTCCGGTGGCCGAGCGACCAAATCGCAACTGTACGCCCACTCGGACGTACGACCGACCGCGACTCCGATTCGGGAGAAATGCTGGCATAGTGGAGTGAGCCACGTCACCCTTCGCAGTTCGGGTTGCGGTGACACGTCAACGTTTGGGCGGGATGGGTGGCCGGGTACTTGCGCGATCCGCCGCGCCCGTGTGGACTACCGCCCATAACCCCGCACAGGAGCGGGAAGACAACCCCCATGACAGGAGGCAGAGCGTGAGCGCGACCGCGGGCCACGCGGAGGAGCGGACCAACCCGGCAAGCCGGCTTGGTTTCGAGCCCGGACAGGTGGTCCAGGAGCTCGGCTACGACGACGACGTCGATCAGGAGCTCCGTGAGGGTATCGAGGAGATCACGGGCGAAGAGCTCGCGGACGAGGACTACGACGACGTCGCCGACGGTGTCGTCCTGTGGTTCCGCGACGATGACGGCGACCTGACCGACGCCCTGGTCGATGCCACGTCCGCCGTCGACGACGGCGCCCAGATCTGGCTCATGACCCCGAAGACCGGCCGTGACGGGCACGTCGAGCCGAGTGACATCGGAGAGGCCGCGCAGACCGCCGGCCTCGCTCAGACCAGCAGTGTCAACGTCTCCAAGGACTGGACCGCCAGCCGGCTCGTGACTCCGAAGTCGGCGAAGGCCGCCAAGCGCTGAGGCGTTTCGGACGGACCCTGGGCCCCCGCGGCAGCATGCCGCGGGGGCGTCTTGCGTGGGGCCCGGCGGGCAGTGGTTGACTGGGTGGCCGGCCGGGCCGCGAGGGTCCCGGTGCCGCCCCCGTCACCGGAAAGGTGTGTCCCGCATGGCGCTCGGCGCAGGAGACAAGGCCCCCGACTTCGAGCTGAGGGACCAGCACGGCCGGACCGTGCGGCTCTCGGACTTCCGCGGTGCCAAGAACGTCGTGCTGCTCTTCTTCCCCTTCGCCTTCACCGGCGTCTGCACCGACGAGCTGTGCGCGCTGCGCGACGCGCTCCCGGCGTTCCAGAACGAGGACGTGCAGCTGCTGGCGGTCTCATGCGACTCCATGCACACCCAGCGCGTCTTCTCCGACCAGGAGGGCCTGGACTACCCGCTGCTGTCCGACTTCTGGCCGCACGGCGAGGCCTCCCGCGCCTACGGCGTCTTCGCCGAGGACAAGGGCTGCGCGGTGCGCGGCACCTTCGTCATCGACAAGGAGGGCGTGATCCGCTGGACGGTCGTCAACGGCCTGCCGGACGCGCGTGACCTGAACGAGTACGTCAAGGCGCTCGAAGCCCTGTAGCCGGAGGGAACCGGGTACTACCCTCAGGGCGTTGATCCTGTTACCAGCGGCACGCGACGACATGGGAGGACTCGTGGGAGTCAGCCTCAGCAAGGGTGGCAACGTTTCGCTGACGAAGGAGGCCCCCAACCTCACGGCCGTCGTCGTCGGCCTCGGCTGGGACGCCCGCACCACCACCGGCGCGGGGTTCGACCTGGACGCCAGTGCCCTGCTCACGGGCACCGAGGGCAAGGTCCTCTCCGACCAGCACTTCGTCTTCTTCAACAACCTCAAGAGCCCCGACGGCTCCGTGGAGCACACCGGCGACAACATCACCGGTGAGGGCGAGGGCGACGACGAGCAGATCAAGGTGAACCTGGCGGCCGTCCCGGCCGAGGTCTCCAAGATCGTCTTCCCGGTGTCGATCTACGAGGCCGAGACCCGTCAGCAGTCCTTCGGCCAGGTCCGCAACGCGTTCATCCGCGTGGTGAACCAGGCCGACAACAACGAACTGGCCCGCTACGACCTCACCGAGGACGCCTCCACCGAGACCGCGATGGTCTTCGGCGAGCTGTACCGGCACGGTGCGGAGTGGAAGTTCCGGGCCATCGGCCAGGGATACGCCTCCGGCCTGCGCGGCATCGCGCAGGACTTCGGCGTCAACGTCTGATGTCCGGGGTCGTGCGGTCCGTCCGCCCGGGGCGGGCCGCGCACTCCGGCTGGGGGAGGAGGACAGCATGGGCGTGACGCTCGCCAAGGGAGGCAATGTCTCCCTCACCAAGGCCGCACCCAATCTCACGCAGGTGATGATCGGGCTGGGCTGGGACGCGCGCTCCACCACCGGAGCGCCCTTCGACCTGGACGCGAGCGCCCTGCTGTGCGCTTCGGGGCGGGTCCTCGGCGACGAGTACTTCGTCTTCTACAACAATCTCAAGAGCCCTGAGGGCTCGGTCGAGCACACCGGGGACAACCTCACCGGTGACGGGGACGGCGACGACGAGGTCCTGATCGTCGACCTGACGGCGGTCCCCGAGCGGGTCGACAAGATCGTCTTTCCGGTCTCCATCTACGAGGCGGACCTGCGCGGCCAGACTTTCGGCCAGGTCAGCAACGCCTACATCCGGGTGCTCAACCAGCTCGACCAGAGCGAGTTGGCCCGGTACGACCTGTCCGAGGACGCGTCCAGCGAAACCGCCATGATCTTCGGCGAGCTCTACCGCTACGGCGGGGAATGGAAGTTCCGGGCCGTTGGCCAGGGGTACGCGTCAGGTCTGCGGGGCATCGCCCTAGACTTCGGGGTCAACGTTTCGTAAAGGGATTGGATATCCAGTGCTCCTCCGTACATTCGGCTGGTCGCTCGGCGTCACCGCCGCGGGCTTGGCCCTCGCCGGCTTCCTGTGGGGTGCGGAAGGTCTCGCACTCGTCGCGATCCTCTCTGTCCTGGAGATCTCGCTCTCCTTCGACAACGCGGTGATCAACGCCGGGATCCTCCGGAAGATGAATGCGTTCTGGCAGCGCATCTTCCTGACGATCGGCATTCTGATCGCCGTCTTCGGCATGCGGCTGGTCTTCCCGATCATCATTGTGTCGATCACGGCCAAGATCGGCCCGATCGACGCGATCGATCTGGCGATCAACAACAAGGACCAGTACGAACACCTGGTCACCTCCGCCCACCCGGCGATCGCCGCGTTCGGCGGAATGTTCCTGCTGATGATCTTCCTGGACTTCATCTTCGAGAGCCGTGAGCACACCTGGCTGTCCTGGCTGGAGCGCCCGCTGTCCAAGCTCGGCAAGCTGGACATGCTCTCGGTGGTCGTCGCCCTGGTCGTGCTGCTGGTCACCGCCACCACCGTGGCCACCGCGGTGGCCCACGGCGGCGGCGACAAGACCTCCACCGTGCTGCTCGCCGGCGTCGGCGGTCTGATCACCTACCTCGTCGTCGGCGGCATCTCCGGTTACTTCGAGGACCGGCTGGACGAGGAGGCCGACGAGGCCGACCAGGAGCTGGAGGAGGTGGCCGGCGGCGGCAAGCCGAGCGGCAGCGGCTCCAGCGCCGTGGGCCTGGCCGGCAAGGCGGCCTTCTTCCTGTTCCTCTACCTGGAAGTCATCGACGCCTCGTTCTCCTTCGACGGCGTCATCGGCGCGTTCGCCATCTCCAACGACATCTTCATCATCGCGCTCGGCCTCGGCATCGGTGCGATGTACATCCGGTCGCTCACCGTGTACCTGGTCCGCAAGGGCACCCTGGACGACTACGTCTACCTGGAGCACGGCGCGCACTACGCCATCGGCGCCCTGGCCGTCATCCTCCTGGTCACCATCAAGTACGAGATCAACGAGGTCATCACCGGCCTCGTCGGTGTTGTCCTGATCGGCGCCTCCTACTGGTCGTCGGTGGTGCGAAACCGCCGCCTCGGGGAAAGCTCCGAGCAGCGGGACGACAACGACAAGACGGAAGTGACGAGCGGGGTCTGATCCCCGGCGCACGACCGGACCGGGCCGCCGCCCTCCGCCCGCCGGGTGGAGGGCGGCGGCACGTCAGGGGAGGGGCGGAGCCCACATGTGGAACTTTCTGCGGCCCAGCGGCGGCTTCAACGTGCAGTTCGACCTCGCGAACGTGCACACCATCGAGCTCACCCGGCGCCATCAGGTGGTCTCGCTCACCAAGCAGGGCGCGGCCGTCGGCAATCTGCGGATCAACCTGTCCTGGCAGATGCGCACCTCCGACACCGGCGGCTGGAACCAGCGCGGCGGCTCCTGGCTGAGCCGCCAGACCCACCTGTTCAAGCCCGAGCCGGTGCAGGCGGCCGGTCCCGCCATGGTCAATGTCGACCTGGACCTGGCCTGCATGTACGAACTCGCCGACGGCACCAAGGGCGTCGTCCAGCCGCTCGGCAACTTCCTCGGCGACCTGGACGCCCCGCCGTACATCCAGATGAGCGGGGACGACCGCTTCGGCGGATCCTCGGGCGAGACGCTCTACATCAACCTCGACAAGCGCGACGAACTCAAGCGCATGCTCGTCTTCGTCTACATCTACGACGGCACGCCGGCCTTCGATCGCACCCACGCCAAGGTGGAGATCTTCCCCAGCTCCGGGCCGCGCATCGAGATCCCGCTCAACGAGCGCGAGCCGCAGGCCCGGTCCTGCGCGGTCGTGCTCATCGAGAACAAGAAGGGCGACCTGACCGTGCGCCGCGAGGTCAAGTACGTCTACGGCTTCCAGGCCGAACTCGACCGGCTGTACGGCTGGGGCCTGCAGTGGGGCCGCGGCTTCAAGAGCAAGGTGTGACGCCGCAGGCCCCGCCCGCGGCCACGGTCAGCGGCGCTCCTGGAACTGCGGCCCCTGCGGGGGCAGCGTGACGGGCTGCTGCGGGTGGGGATATCCGTAGGCGGGGCCGGGCGCGGCCGCGGTGGCGGCGGGCTGCTGCGGGTAGCCGTACGCCGGGACCGGCGCCGTTGGCTGCTGCGGGTAGCCGTAGGCGGGGGCCGGCACGGTCGGCTGGGGCTGCTGCGGGTAGCCGTACGCGGGCGGGGCGGCCTGGGTGGCCTGCACGGCCTGCGTCGAAGGGGCCGGGGCCTGCAGGGTGTACGCATCCGGCTCGGCCGTCATGCGGACCGTGGGCGGCACCGGCTGCGGCGGCAGCGCGTTCGCCTCGGCGTCCGGGGCCGGCTGCGCCGGGACCTCGACGAGGTCGCCCTCGTCCACGGAGATCCCGAACTCGGTTGCCAGGCCCTCCAGGCCGGACACGTACCCCTGGCCCAGCGCGCGGAACTTCCAGCTGCCGGAGCGCCGGTACAGCTCCCCGCAGATCAGCGCCGACTCGTCGCCGGTGTCCGGGACGACCTCGAAGAAGGCCAGTGGCTCGGCGTCGGAGCCGGCCGCCGCGGCGGCGTCGTACAGCAGCACCCGCAGGTCCGAGACGAGCGCGAAGGGACCGCCGTCGGAGGAGGCCGCGATCACCACCCGGTCCACGCTCGGGTCCAGGGCGGACAGGTCCACCTCGACCGCGTCGGTCAGCCCGGCCGGTTCGCTGCGCTTGGGCAGGTGCCGCGCGACGCCCGCCGGGTGCCGGGGCTGGTTGTAGAAGACGAAGTCCTCGTCCGAGCGCACCCGCCCGTCCGCCCCGACCAGCAGCGCCGACGCGTCGACGTCCGGTACCCCCGCGCCCGGGCTCCAGCGCAGTACCGCCCGTACGCCCGAAGCCGGTACGGGGATGTTCGAGCCCTTCACCATCGCCTGCGTCATGCCCGTCATCCTGCCCTCCCGGGGGCCGCGCCCACAACGCGGGGCGGGGGAGCGCCGCAATCGGCGGACCGGCCGACATCCCGCGGACCCGAGGGGGTTACCTGATTTTCATGCACGACGGGAACGACCCCGGTGACCCCACACGTACGATAATCGGCCACGGCGTCGGGGGACGCTTCCCGCCTCACCATCCACCACCTGCCACGGGGGAACGCATGCGCCACTTCGCGCACCTCGCGCCGGACGTGCGGAACGTACTGTTCCACCGCGAGCCAGGCGAGTTCACGGCCGATTCGCCGGCCGCCACGCTCGCCGTCGCCCTGGGAGCCACCCTCTACAGCCCGGCCACCCGCACCAGCCTGGCCGAGGACGTCCTCAAGCAGGCCGCCCGCGGCGTCGTCTCCATGGTCCTGTGCCTGGAGGACTCGATAGACGACCGCGAGGTCGTCGCCGGTGAGGAGAACCTGGTCCTCCAGTTCGGGGCGCTGGCCGCCCGCATCGGGGACGCCGACCCGCCGCTGCTGTTCATCCGCGTCCGCACCCCGGAGCAGATCACCGACCTGGTGCGCCGCCTCGGCGACACCGCGGGCCTGCTGTCCGGGTTCGTGCTCCCCAAGTTCACCGAGGAGTCCGGCGTCCCCTTCCTGGAGGCGCTCGCCGTCGCCGAGGGCATCTGCGGCCGCCGCCTGTTCGCGATGCCGGTGCTGGAGTCGCCGCAGCTGCTGCACCTGGAGACGCGCACCGAGACGCTGACCGGGATAGCGCGGACCGTCGACAAGTACCGCGAGCGGGTCCTCGCGCTCCGCCTGGGCGTCACCGACTTCTGCTCCGCCTACGGACTGCGCCGCTCGCCCGACATGACCGCCTACGACGTCCGCATCGTGGCCTCCGTCATCGCCGACGTCGTCAACGTCTTCGGCCGTGCCGACGGCACCGGCTTCACGATCACCGGCCCGGTGTGGGAGTACTTCCGGCACTCCGAGCGGATGTTCAAGCCGCTGCTGCGGCAGAGCCCCTTCCTGCCCGAGGCCGTCGACCTGCGCGACGCCCTCATCCAGCGCGACATGGACGGCCTGATCCGCGAGATCGAGCTCGACCGCACCAACGGGCTCCAGGGCAAGACCTGCATCCACCCCTCGCACGTGCAGCCCGTGCACGCGCTGAACGTCGTCTCCCACGAGGAGTGGAGCGACGCCGTGGACATCCTCCGCGAGGACCGCAGCGGCGGCGGCGTCCTGCGGTCGGCCTACACCAACAAGATGAACGAGGTGAAGCCGCACCGCGCCTGGGCCGAGCGCACCGTGCGGCGTGCCGAGGTCTTCGGCGTGGCGCGGGAGGAGACCACCTTCGTGGAACTCCTCGCCGCGTGCCTGCCGTCATGACCGGCACCCACCGGGAAAGGGCCCTCCCCATGGCAGCAGAACCCGTCTGGTCCGGGCAGTGGGTCGCCGACCGCCTCGGCATCGCCCTTCGCGGCGAGGGCCTGAGCGGTCTGCTGGGCCTCGCCCTGCGCCGCAACCCCAAGCGCGCGCACCTGCTCGTCTCCAACGTGCTGGGCAAGCACGTCCCGCAGCGGCCCGAGGCCGTCTACGCGGCCGGGCACGGGCTCGGCGTGCGCGTGCGCGACCTGCTCGGGGCGGACGCCGCCGTGCGCGCGGTCGTCCTCGGCTACGCGGAGACCGCCACCGGCCTCGGCCACGCCGTCGCCGACGGCCTCGGCACCGCCCCCTACCTGCACTCCACCCGGCGCCCGGTGCCCGGTACGACCCCGGTCGGGGGCTTCGAGGAGGAGCACAGCCACGCCACCTCCCACCTCCTGCTGCCCGAGGACCCCGCGCTGCTGGCGGGGGACGGGCCGCTGGTCCTCGTCGACGACGAGTTCTCCACCGGGCGCACCGTGCTCAACACGGTCCGCGCCTTGCACGCCCGCTACCCGCGGGACCGGTACGTGGTGGTGGCCCTGGTCGACATGCGCTCGCCCGCCGACCGCGAACGGCTCACCGCCGTCGCCGCGGAACTGGGCGCCGCCGTCGACCTGGTGGCCCTCGCCACCGGCGGCGTCGACCTCCCCGAGGACGTGCTGGAACGGGGCCGGGCCCTGGTCGCCGAGCAGGACAGTCACGCTGCCGCCGAGGCCGCCGCCGCCCACCCGGCACCGGATGCCGTCCGCCCGCTGCCGGAGCGCGTGCCCCTGGACTGGCCGGCCGGCGTGCCCGACGGCGGCCGGCACGGCTTCACCCCCGCCCACCGCACCCGCCTGGAGGCCGCCCTCCCGGCGATGGCCGCCTCACTGGCGGCGGGTGCGGCAGGCGGTCGGCGCATCCTCGTGCTGGGCAACGAGGAGCTGATGTACGTCCCGCTGCGCCTGGCCCAGGCCCTCCAGGAGACGTTGCCGCACGCGGAGGTCCGCTTCTCCACCACCACCCGCTCGCCCGTGCTCGCCGTCGACGACCCCGGGTACGCGATCCGCACCCGGATCGTCTTCCCCGACCACGACGCGCCCGCCGACGGCCCCGGCGAGCGCTACGCGTACAACGTCGCCGGCGCCGGCTTCGACACGATCGTCGCGGTCGTGGACAGCGCGGCGGACACCCCCGCGCTGCACGCCCCGGGCGGGCTGCTCGCCCGGCTCGCGGAACACACAGAAAGGATGCTGCTCGCCGTGGTCCCCAGTTACGAACCCCGTACCTCCCCGGGGCTCCCGGAGCCGCTGCGCGGCCCCGCGTTCTCCTCGTACGCCCCCGAGGAGGTCGGCTGGCTGCTCAAGGACCTGTCGGACGTGGAGCTGGAGGCCCCGACCGAGGAGCGCGAGGAGGCCATCCAGAGCGGCGGCGCGCACTACGCGGAGTCGCTGCCCGAGGAGTACCAGCCGAGCGCGGAGTACCAGGAGCTGTTCCGGGACGCCCTGGAGCAGTCCGCGGGCCGGATCGCCCGCGCCGTCGGCGCCGTCACCGACCTGGTGCTCGCCGAGCGCGGCCCGGACGCGGTACTGGTGTCGCTGGCCCGCGCGGGCACGCCCGTCGGCGTGCTGATGCGCCGCTGGGCCCGGCACGCCCACGGCCTGGACCTGCCGCACTACGCGGTCTCCATCGTCCGCGGCCGCGGGATCGACACCACCGCGCTGCGCTGGCTGGCCGCGCACCACGACCCGGCGCGGGTGGTCTTCGTGGACGGCTGGACCGGCAAGGGCGCGATCACCCGTGAACTGGCCGAGGCCGTCGCCCCCTTCGGGGACTTCGACCCGGAGATCGCGGTGCTCGCCGACCCCGGGTCCTGCGTGCGCACCTACGGCACCCGCGACGACTTCCTCATCCCGTCCGCATGCCTCAACTCCACCGTCTCCGGCCTGATCTCCCGCACCGTGCTGCGCTCCGACCTGATCGGCCCCGACGACTTCCACGGCGCGAAGTTCTACCGCGAACTGGCCGGCTCGGACGTCTCCACCCTCTTCCTCGACACGGTCGCCGCCCGCTTCGGCGACGTGGCCGAGGACGTCGCCCGCGACCTCAAGGAACTCCAGGCCGCCGACCGCGCACCCACCTGGGAGGGCTGGAAGGCCGTCGAGCGGATCAGCGAGGAGTACGGCATCGGGGACGTCAACCTGGTCAAGCCCGGCGTCGGCGAGACCACCCGGGTCCTGCTGCGCCGCGTGCCCTGGCGGGTGCTCGCCCGCCGCGGGGCCGGCGCCGACCTGGCCCACATCCGGCTGCTCGCCGAGCAGCGGGGCGTCCCGGTGGAGGAGGTGGACGACCTGCCGTACTCGTGCGTCGGGCTGATCCACCCGCGCTTCACCCGGGGCGCGACCGGTACCAACGGAAAGGCCGTGACGGCCCAGTGAAGCAGCGTCCGGACCAGCGCACCCTCGTCGCCAGCGACCTCGACCGCACCCTCGTCTACTCCCCGTCGGCGCTCGCCCTGACCGTGCCCGACGAGGACGCGCCCCGCCTGCTGTGCGTGGAGGTCCACGAGGGACGGCCGCTGTCCTTCATGACGGAGACCGCCGCCGCCCTGCTCCAGAAGCTGGCCGCGGTCGCCGAGTTCGTCCCCGCGACCACGCGCACCCGCAAGCAGTACCGGCGGATCAACCTGCCCGGCCCCGTGCCGCGTTACGCGATCTGCGCCAACGGCGGGCACATCCTCGTCAAGGGCCACACCGACCACGACTGGAACGCCGAGATGCGCCGCCGCCTCGCCGAGGGCTGCGCGCCACTGGACGAGGTCCGGGCGCACCTGGCGCGCACCGGCGACGAGTCCTGGCTGCGCAAGGAGCGGGTGGCCGAGGACCTCTTCGTCTACCTCGTCGTCGAGCGCTCCCTGCTGCCCGAGAACTGGGTGAAGGAATTCGCCGAGTGGGCCGAGGAGCGGGGCTGGACGGTGTCGCTCCAGGGCCGCAAGATCTACGCCGTGCCCCGCCCGCTCACCAAGTCCGCCGCCCTGGCCGAGGTCGTCCGGCGCACCGGCGCCGAGCACGTCCTGGCCGCCGGCGACTCCCTCCTCGACGCGGACCTGCTGCTCGCCGCGCACACCGGCTGGCGCCCGGGCCACGGCGAACTCGCCGACTCCGGCTGGACCGCCCCGCACATCGACGCGCTCACCCTCGCCGGCGCGGCGGCGGGCGAGGAGATGCTGCGCCGGATGCTCAGCGTGTCCCGTCGCTGAGCCGCAGCACGTGCGGCCGTTCGCCGGCCTGGATGAAGGGCGCGTGCCTTGTCCTCGGTGCGCTCCCCGTCACATGCCGGACGCCGGCTCCGGCCGGACGGCCCCGCACGTCGATTGCTCAGCGTGTCCCGTCGCTGAGCCTCAGCACGCGGGTGGCCGCGCTGCGTGTCGTCTCGACGCGCAGCGCGTTCGGGCGTTCGCCGGCCTCGATGAAGGCGCGTGCCGGCCGCCGTGGCGGGCTCGTCGGCTGTTCAGTGCGTCGCGTCGTTGAGCCTGAGTACGCGGGTGGCCGCGCTGCGTGTCGTCTCGACGCGCAGCGCGTTCGGGCGTTCGCTGGCCTCGATGAAGGCGCGTGCCTCCTCCTCGGTGCGACCGCCCGTCACATGCCGTACGAGCAGCCGCTCCTCGCGCACCGCGCGCTCGGTCTCCAGGAACCACAACTCGTCCAGCAGATCCCGCACCTCGTGCCAGCCGGGGCCGTCGTCGGCGAGGTAGTTCCCCTCGGTCACCACCAGCCGGGCATCGGCCGGCACCGCGATCCCCGCCGCCACCGGCTCGTCCAGCGCCCGGTCGAAGTCCGGCGCGTAGACCGTGCGGCCCTGCGCCGCCCGCAGCCGCCGCAGCAGATGGACGTAGCCGTCCACGTCGAAGGTCTCCGGCGCGCCCTTGCGGCCGCGCAGCCCCAGCCGGTCCAACTGGACGTTGGACAGGTGGAAGCCGTCCATCGGGACCTGCACGGCCGTGTCCGCGCCGAGCCGCGCGTTCACCCCGTCCACCAGCGACCTGGCCAGGGTCGACTTGCCCGCGGCGGGAGCTCCGGCAACACCCAGCAGCACCCGCCTTCCTGGCATGCTGGGCACCAAGGCGACGGCGTCATCCACGTACATGCCCGCCACCTTAAGGAGCAGTCGTGAACGAGACCAAGAATCCCCCGCTTACCCCCGAGCTCTACGCCTACGTACTGGACCACAACCCGCCCCTGGACGCCGTCCAGCGCGAACTGGTCGAGATCACCCACCAGCGCTTCGGCGGCGCGGCCGGCATGCAGTCCGCCCAGGAACAGGGCCCGCTGCTGGCCTTCCTGGTCCGCCTGCTCGGCGCCCGCAACGTCGTGGAGGTCGGCACCTTCACCGGCTTCTCCGCCCTCTCCATGGCACAGGCCCTGCCCACCGGGGGACGCCTGCTCGCCTGCGACATCTCCGAGGAGTGGACCGCCGTCGCCCGCGAGGCATGGGCCAAGGCGGAGGTGGAGGACCGCATCGACCTGCGCATCGCACCCGCCCTCGACACGCTCCGGGCGCTGCCCCAGGAACCCTCGATCGACCTCGTCTACCTGGACGCCGACAAGGAGAACTACGTCGCCTACTGGGAGGAACTCGTCCCCCGCATGCGACCGGGCGGCGTCCTCGCGGCCGACAACACCCTCTACCACGGCCGCGTGACCGACCCCGCGGCGGGCGGCGCCGCCGCGGCCATCCGCGAGTTCAACGGCCACGTCGCGGCCGACCTGCGCGTCGAGGCGCTGCTTCTGACGGTCGCCGACGGGCTGACGCTGGCGCGCAAGCGGTGACGCTGGGCGCTGGGCCCTGTGCTCTGGCTAACCTGTGCTCATGCCCCGCGGCGGGCAGCGCCGCCGCGGCCATTCGGGAGTTCGACGACCGTGTCGCGACGGGCTGACGCCGGCGCGCAAGCGGTGCGCTCTGGCTCTGGCTAACCTGTGCTCATGCCCCGATACGAATACCGCTGCCGGTCCTGCGGCACCACGTTCGAGCTGAACCGGCCGATGGCCGAGTCCTCCTCCCCGGCGGAGTGCCCTGCCGGGCATGACGACACGGTCAAGCTGCTTTCGGCTGTCGCTGTCGGGGGGACGGCGTCGGCTGCGGCCGCCCCGTCCGCGGGAGGCGGTTGCTGCGGCGGCGGTTGCTGCGCCTGACTGCCGTCCGGGTCCAGGTTTTTCCCCCGCCCTCCCGCCCGTGTGCCCGGCGCGGTAAGTACGGGCCCTGCGCTCTGTTTGGTGTGGGGTCGGCGCCGCTCCGGAGTCCTCCCCCAACCTTCGGCCGGGGGGACCCCCACGGGGCTCGCGGGTTACCCCTGCAATTTGTGTGCTGCGGGCGCCGCTCGTCCCTCCCCCAGCTACCGCTGGGAGGTGCCCCCAGCGGGCGGACCCCGGCGCACCCCCTCCCGGGGTCGTTGGGGCGACTTACGGCCGGTGGGGTGTCTGTGGGCGGTGACGGCTGCGCACTTGGACAGCGCTGCGCCTGCGGGTGCCCGAGCACGGTGCCGTCCATATCCACCCACCGGGGATCAGGCGCGAGAGCTCACGGAGGGGGCGGGGGAGGTGGGGGCACCTCCCAGCGGTAGCTGGGGGAGGGTGGTGTTCTGGACTGTGGAGCATATTTGGGTGCACAACCCGGGGCACGCAGCCGAGAGTTCCTGAGGCACCTAAATGTGCTGTCCAGAATGGCAGCCCCGGAGGCCCCGAACCCGGCCCCCCAACAACTGGCGTCGGGGTGCCCAGACTTCACGGGGCACACGGGCGGGAGGGCGGGGGAAAAATCGGGGAGGGAGGCCGCAGGCCTAAGGACGGCCCGCCGCGCGGTCCTCGCGGATCGCCGCGACAACCCGCGCCGCCGCATCCCGCACCCCGGCCATCTCCTGCAGGAAGTGCCACCAGTCGGGGTGCCGCCCCTCCAGCCCGGCGACAGCCCGGTCCACGCGGGCCACCGCGTCGTCGAGAGGGCGGGCGTGCCGTGGCTCCGGCGTGGTGCGCCCCTGCATGGCGAGGCGCTGGGCGTCGCGGAGGGCGAACCGGGTGCGTTCGATCTCGCCCTGCGGGTCCTTGCTGACCTCGTTGAGCCGCCGCAGGCGGTCCCCGGCGGCGGAGACGGCCGCGTCGGCGTCGTCGAGCTGCGCCCGGACGGTCGCCAGCAGGGCCGTCGCGTCCGGCCAGCGCTGCTCCTCGCGGGCCTTGGTGGCCTCCGCGAGTTTCTGTTCGGCGTGGCCGACCGCCTCGGCGGCCCGCTGCGGGACCTGCTGGAGGTCTTCCCAGCAGGCCATGGAGTACCGCCGCCGCAGCTCGCTGAGGACCGGTGTGACGCCCTCGGTGCGGGTGGCCAGTGCCTGTGTACGGGTGCGCAGGGACACCAGGCGCTTGTCGATCTCGCGGGCCCGTTCGGGGAGCCGTTCGGCCTCGGCGCGGATGCCCTCCGCCGTGCGCAGGACCTCGTCGGCGCGGCGGATGGTCTCCTGGACGCCGTGCCGGCCCGCGCCCTGGTTGAGCTTGGTCAGTTCCGGGCCGAGCGCGGCGAGCCGGGCGGCCAGGTCGTCGGCGCGCAGCCCGGAGGCGCGTACCGCGTCCAGCGCGTTGGAGGCGCCCAGCAGGGCCTGCCGGGCGCGCTCGACGGCCGGGGCGAGACGGGCGAGCTGGGTCTCGGCCTTCTCCAGCAGCGGCGTGAGGTTCCGGGCGAAGGTGTCGAGGTCCGTTCTGGCCCGGGTCAGCTCGTCCTTGGCCCGGGTCAGCTCGGTGCGGGCGCGGGCCGCCGTCGAGGCGTCCAGTTCGTCGTGGTCGAGGTCGTAGGCGTCGACGGCGGCGATGTAGCCGGCGCTGACCTCGTCGATGCGCTCGCCCAGCGCCCGGAAGTCCGCCACGGCCCGGCGGGCGGCCGGGGTGTCGTCCACGGCGGTGACCGTCTCTATGGAGATCACGAGGTCGCGCTGCGCCGTGTCGAGCTCGTAGAAGGCCTGCGCGGCGGCGTCCTTCGCGGCCTGGGCGTCGGCGCGCAGATTGTCCCCGCGCCGCCACCACGAGCGTGCCGTCGTCACAGTGCCCTCTCCCGCAGGTCCGCCGCCGGTGGTTGTCCGCTCCAGTCTCCCACCCGGCAGGGACGAATACACGGGCCGGTCGGTTGCGTCAGCCGGCGGGCGCCTCGACGACGTTCACCGAGCCGTCGGAGGTGCGGACGGTGACCGTGCGGGGGCTGCTGTCGTCGCGCGGCACGGCGACGCGGACGTGTCCGTCGCCGGAGCGCGCGCTGACCCGGTAGGCCTGCTTGGGCAGGGACACCCGCACCGCGCCGTCGCCGCTGCGCGCCTCGACGCTGTCGGGGGCCTGCACGAACGCCAGCGTCAGCGAGCCGTCCGAGGTGTGCGCGGTGACCCGGCGGGAGGCCAGGCCGGTCGCCTCGATGCGGCCGTCGCCGGTGGACAGCTCCAGGGGACCGGTCACGTCCCGGACCCGGACCGAGCCGTCCTTGGTGGTGAGGGTGAGCGGGGTGCTGAAGCCGCTGGCCTCCACGCGGCCGTCCCCGTTGGTCACCGTCACGGTCACGCCGCGCGGCACCAGCACTTCGTGCCGGGCGGAGCAGTTGTCCATGAAGCCGTGGCAGTCGACCCGGAACTTCAGGGTGTGGCCGTCCAGCGACCAGGTGGCCTTCGGGGTGTCGCCGAGCACGGACCAGCCGTCGAACCAGCGGGTGACCTTGACGGTCTTGACGTCCGCGGGCCTGACCACGACCGCGCTGTCCGCGGCGTCGATGGTCAGCCGGCTGCCGGAGAGCGCGAAGTCGCGCTGTTCCGGGCGGGTGTCGTCGGAGGCGTCCGCACAGGCGGAGGCCGTCATGGCGAGTGCCACCGCACCGGCGGCGGCGGTCAGGGTCCTGAGGGTGCCGTTGCGTTTCGTCATGTCAAGGACGGTACGGAGAGCGCGGCGGAGCCGGAATCAGGCCGCCCACCGGTTGCGGGGTGGGGCAAACCCCCCGCGGGAGCGGGGGGCAACGGCCGCGCTCGCGGCGGACGGTGGGCCGCGTGGGGCCGCCGTCCGCCGCGAGCACGCGCACCGCCGCCTACTCCCCGCGGCGGGCGATCTCGACGTTCTCCAGGACGCCGAGGGCGTCGGGCACCAGGACGGCCGCCGAGTAGTAGGCGCTGACGAGGTAGGAGATGATCGCCTTCTCGTCGATGCCCATGAAGCGGACGGACAGACCCGGCTCGTACTCGTCCGGGAGTCCCGTCTGGTGCAGGCCGATTACGCCCTGGTTGTCCTCGCCGGTGCGCAGCACCAGGATCGAGGTGGTGTTCTCCTTCGTGACGGGGATCTTGTTGCACGGCAGGATCGGCAGACCGCGCCAGGAGGGCACGTGGTTGCCGTGCAGGTCGACGGTGTGCGGCACGAGGCCGCGGCTGTTGAACTCGCGGCCGATGGCGGCGATGGCCCGCGGGTGCGCCAGCAGGTACTGGGCGCCGCGGCGGCGGCTGATCAGCTCGTCGAGGTCGTCTGGGGTGGGCGGGCCGGAGTGGGTGGTGATGCGCTGCCGGTAGTCGGCGTTGTTCAGGAGCCCGAACTCCTGGTTGTTGATGAGTTCGTGCTCCTGGCGCTCGCGCAGCGCCTCGATGGTGAGCTTCAGCTGCTGCTCGACCTGGTTGTAGGGCTGGTTGTACAGGTCGGCGACACGGCTGTGCACCCGCAGCACGGTCTGGGCGACGCTCAACTCGTACTCGCGCGGGGAGAGTTCGTAGTCCACGAACGTGCCGGGCAGTTCGTGCTCGCCGATGTGGCCGGAGGCGAGGGCGATGGCCTTCTCGCCGTACTTGTTCTGCGCCTGCTGGGTGCCGCTGACGAAGCCGGCGACGTGCTCGCGCAGTCCGTCGGACTGCTGCATCAGGGCCTGGAAGGCCTGCCGCGGCAGGGCGAGGGCGGTCACGGTGGTGGCGGCCTTGGCGGTCCAGTCCCAGGTGGCGTCGGCCGCGGCCAGCCCCTCGGAGCCGAAGTGGTCGCCGTCGGCGATGGTGCCGACCACGCCCTGGCCGTCCCACTTGGTGGGCGCCAGCTTGTTGATCTTTCCGTGCGCGACCAGGAAGACATGGTCGGCCGGCTGCCCGGCGGAGACGATCACCTCCCCGGGCGCGAACTCCCGTTGCTCGAACTGGCCGGCCAGCGCCGCGAGGACGGCGCCGTCGTCGAATCCGCGCAGCAGGGGCAGTTCGCCGAGCTCCGCCGGGATCACCCGCACGTCGGAGCCGGTCTGGACGAAGTCGACGCGCCCGTCACCGACCGAGTAGCTCAGCCGGCGGTTGACCCGGTACGCGCCGCCCGCCGCCTGGACCCACGGCAGTACCTTCAGCAGCCAGCGCGAGGTGATGCCCTGCATCTGCGGCGTGGATTTGGTGGTCGTCGCCAAATTCCGCGCCGCGGCGGTGCTCAGACTCTGCTGGGACTGTCCGTTCCCTGTCGCCGACTCCGACGCGACATCCGGCTCAACCGTCATGAATGGTCCTTCCCTTGCGCCCTCGTGGCCCACGCAGTCACATGCGTGGCTTATGCAAACAATTCACCGCGAAACGACGTGTGTGGTGGGAGCCCCCCTGCCCTCGGCCGCTGTCCCCACCGAAGCTACCCAGGGGACGGAGCCGCCTGCACTCACTCGAATGGATGAGAATCCGGAATGGGTGACTTGGGTAGATCTGTGGACTTCCGCCACTGCGCGGCTTCTTGGGCGCCGGATCAACACCGCGGGCGGGGCGGTGCCGGGTGATGCCGCATCGGCTGAGGTCACGGCCGTGCGGCGGGCGCGCGGACCGGGCCGATCGCAGGGCGACCCCGGTGACTCCCCAGTAATTCGCGTGCTATTCCCACAGCCCGCCATCGATGATGAGGAAAACGTCACGCGCCCCCGAGGGGATCCTCGGCGCCTCTCTGGCGTACGCTGTACGGCTGAGGGCGGGTCGCAGAAGAACCGCTTCTGCGCGAGACCGCCACACACCCCGGAGGGCGCCGCGCACCAGAGGGAGAGAGGAGAACGCGGTGCTGACCGGAGCGGGCTCGCTGTTCGACTCACCGTGGATCTACGCGCTGGTCGCCGCGTCCATCGTGCTCGACGTCTTCGTGCCCGTGATGCCCAGCGGCGTGCTGCTCATCTCGGCCGCCACCGCCGGCACCGCCGTTGGAGGCACCAACGGCATCCTGGACGTGGTCGTCCTGCTGCTGTGCGCCGCCACCGCCTCCACCCTCGGCGACCTGGCCGCCTACCGGCTGGCCTGGCGCGGCGGCGACTGGCTCGACCACCGGGTCGCCAACTCCCGCCGGCTGTCCAGCGCCCAGGAGGTCCTCGGCGCCGTCCTGGCCCGCGGCGGCGGCGCGCTCGTCGTCCTGGCCCGCTTCGCACCGGCCGGCCGCTCCGTCGTCAGCCTCACCGCCGGCGCCTCGCACCGCAGGGTCCGCGAATTCCTTCCCTGGTCCGCGCTGGCGAGCCTGGTCTGGGCCGCGTACAGCGTCGGCCTCGGCTACGCGGGCGGCCAGTGGCTCGGCGCCGGCTGGCTCGGCACCGCCACCTCCGCCGTCGCCCTCATCGGCTCCGGCTCGATCGCCGCGTACGTCTTCCAGCGCGAGCGCCGCAGTCACTCCGTCGTGCCCGTCACCCTGCCCGCGCAGGCCACGGCCGGCCCCGACCGGGCGGCGGTCGCGGAGGCCCGCTGAGGCCCCGTCCGCCGATGGCGGCCCCCTGGCACCCGTGCAAACATCATTACGGGCATCGCCGGTGCCGGGGGCGGCAGCAGCACGGACGCACGGACGGAGGCCCCCGATGCGCTTCGGGCCCCTCAACGGCCTCGTGGCCGTGATCCTCGGCGCCATCGCCTTCGCCCTCCAAGGGGACACGCCCCGCGTCGGCAGCTCCGGCTTCACGGTCCGCCTCTTCTACACCCGGCACGACACCGCGCAGGGCGTCGGCCTGTACCTGCTCCTGGTCGCCGGGATCTTCCTGGTGTTCTTCGCCGGGAGCCTGCGCCGCGCCCTCGCCACGACCGACCGCTCCGGCTGGCTGCCCGACATCGCCCTCGTCGGCGGCGCGCTCGGCGCCCTCGGCTTCTGGATCAGCGCCGGGCTCACCCTCTGCCTCATCGAGGCCGCCGGTGAGCAGATGGTCGGCGGCGGCGCGCTCCAGGCCCTCAACGTGCTCAGCGGCGACCTGTTCATGCCGTTCCTCGGCGGGGTGGGCGTGATGCTGCTCGCGGCCGGACTCAGCACGGCCCGCTCCTCCGGGCCGCTGCCGCACTGGCTGGGGTGGATCGCCTTCGTCCTGGGCGTGCTGATGTTCGTCCCGTTCGCCGGCTTCATCGGCCTGTGCCTGGCCGGCCTGTGGATCATCGCCGTGAGCGTCTGGCTCGCCGGCCCGCCCCTGCGGCGCCGGCCGCGGGCCGAACCGGCCTAGCGGATCCTGCGGTAGACCGTGCCGTCCGCGGAACGTTCCAGCCAGCCGTCGTCGACCAGGTACCGGCGCAGGGCCGCGCAGTCGTCGTGCACCGTGCGCAGGGCCTCGTTCACCTCGGCCTCGGCATAGCCGCGGCCGGGCCGGAACAGCGTCTCGGCCAGGTGCCGCAGCACCTGCTCGCGGCGCGCCGCACGGCGGGGGATCACGGTCAGCCGACCGCCGCGGAACAGGGCGGACACGGCGTGCGCACCGGTCTCGGACATGGCAGGCCTCCTTCGTACGGACGATTCGCCGACCGCTGCGCAGCCTGACACGCCCGCCCCGCCCCCGGCACCCGAATTCCGGCTGGCACGATGAGGGCATGAGCATCGTGAAGATCAACGCCCTCACCGTTCCGGCGGAGCAGCGCGAGGTCCTGGAGAAGCGCTTCGCCGCCCGCGCCGGCGCGGTGGAGAACTCCGACGGCTTCGAGTGGTTCGAGCTCCTGCGCCCCCTGGAGGGCACCGACCAGTACCTGGTCTACACACGCTGGCGCAGCGAGGAGGACTTCGCGAACTGGATGTCCGGCTCCATGCGCGAGGCCCACCAGGGCGGCGGCGAGGGCCGCCCGCAGCCCGCGGCGACCGGCTCGACGCTGTGGTCCTTCGAGGTCGTCCAGCAGGCCGCCCCCAAGCAGTCCTGAGGGGCCGGTACCGTCGCCCTGCCCGCGGTGGTCCCCGTACGACCGCCCGGGCCCGGCGGCGGGTCACGGAGCCGGGTCGCTGCCGTACGGGTGGGGAGCGTCAGAAGGGGGAGTCTGCATGAGGGTGCTGCAGAAGGCGGAAGAGCGGTCGCGGGGGTTCCTGGAACCGGGGGAGTCGGTCCGGCAGGTCTTCGTCGCCCAGGGCGGGATCAATCCGTGGGCGACGATGTGGATGTTCGCCGGCGCGGTGATGCTGGGGATCGTGGCGCGCCGGCTGGCCGGCGAGGCGCCGTGGCTCGGGCTGCCGTGGCTGCTGATCGCGCTGGTGGTGGCGCTCCTGGCGACGACGCGGCGCGTCGTGCTGGTGACCGACCGGGCGGTGGTGACCCTCGCCATGGGTCGGTGGGGGACGACGCGGCCGAACCGCGTGGTGGCTCGCCTGCCCCTCGGGACCCGCATCGGCCCGCTCAGCGGCACGTACGCGAAGGTCGAGCTCGGCGGCGAACGCCTGTGGATCCACAAGAAGTTCCACGGCAGCGCGCCGGCCTCCGCAGCCGCGCCGCCCCGCCGGTGAGGACGCCGTCGACCGGGCCCCTGCTCTACCTGGACGTGGACGGGCCGCTCAACCCGTACGCGGCCGAGGGAGGCCGCCCGGACGGGTACACCACCCTGCGGGTGCCGCCGGTGGGCCTGGCCACAGGACCGCTGCGCGTGTGGCTCGACCCGGCCCACGGGCCGGCGCTGCTCGCCCTCGGGTACGAGCTGTGGTGGGCGACCACCTGGATGGCCGAGGCGAACACGTGGATCGGCCCGGTCCTCGGGCTGCCGCCGCTGCCGTACGTCGACTTCACCGACGTGCTGTTCGGTCACGGTCCGGACCTCGTCCACTGGAAGACGCGGACGCTGGTGGCGCACGCCGCCGGACGCCCGTTCGCCTGGGTGGACGACGAGCAGAGCGCCGCGGACACCGACTACGTCGCCGCCCACCACGCCGGTCCCGCGCTGCTGCACCACGTCGACCCGCGGGCCGGCCTGCGCGAGCGGGACTTCGCCGCCCTCGCCGCCTTCGCCGGGGGCCGGTGACGGCGACCCGTCACGCGGCCCGGCGGGGATCGTGCCCCGGGCGGTCCTGGTCCTGGCCGCACAGCTCGCCGGTCAGCCGGGTGAGCAGGGCCGCCAGGTCGTCGTGGCGTTCGGGGTTCCAGTCGCCGAGCAGGTCGGCGAGGAGCTTGCGGCGTGCCTCGGTCAGCAGCGCGGCGACCTCCTGGCCCCGTTCGGTGAGCGTCAGCGCGCTTCCGTCCCGTACGGCCAGGCCCTGCTCCTCGACCTCGTGGGCCGCGCGGTCGAGGGCCTCCGCCGGGACGGTCGTCCGGCCGGCCAGGTCCGCGGGGTCGGCGCTGCGGGCCCGGGCCAGGTAGAGCAGCAGCCAGCTGGAGGCGGGGTGCAGGTCGAGCCCGGCCAGCCGGGTGATGCGGATGTACAGGTCGCGGCCGGCCTGGCGGCCGCCCAGGACGCTCAGGCAGCGGGCGATCTCGTCGAGCGAGGAGCGGCTGACGGGATTGGTGCCGATGGTCTCGCTGGCGTCGGGCACGGTCACCGACCGCCGCAGCGGCTCCTCCTTGAGGAACCAGGCCAGCACGAAGGCGACCGCGCACACCGGCACCGCCCACAGGAAGATCCCGGTGATGGAGGTGGAGTACGCGTGCAGCACCGGCTCGCGCAGGTCCGCCGGGAGCGCGCCGACCCCGCGCGGATCGGCCTGCACGACCGCGGGGTCGAAGCCGGGCGGCAGTGTGCGGCCGGAGAGCGCGGCGGTGATCTCGCGGGCCAGGCTGGTGGTGAAGATCGTGCCGAAGATGGAGACGCCGAACGAGGCGCCGATGGAGCGGAAGAAGGTGGCGCCCGAGGTGGCGGTGCCCAGGTCCTGGTAGCCGACGGCGTTCTGCACGGCGAGGATCAGCACCTGCATGACCAGGCCCAGCCCGAGGCCGAACACCAGCAGGAAGGTGCTGAGCACCCAGACCTCGGTGTGCTCGTCCAGCCGGTGCAGCAGGAACAGGCCCACGATGGTGACGGCGGTCCCGGTGATCGGGAAGACCTTGTAGTGCCCGGTGCGCGAGACGATCTGGCCGGAGCCCGTGGACGCCACCAGCATGCCGACCACCATCGGGATCATGTGCACGCCGGACCAGGTCGGCGAGTAGCCGTGGACGACCTGGAGGAACGTCGGCAGGAAGGTCAGCGCGCCGAACATCGCGAAGCCGACGACGAAGGAGATCACCGAGCAGAGCCAGAAGGTGCGGATCCGGAACAGCCGCGGCGGCAGCACCGCTTCCTCCGCCCGCCGCTCGACAGCCACGAACACCGCGACGAGCAGCACGCCCAGCACCGCGAGCCCGATGATCCGCCACGAGTCCCAGGCCCAGGTGCTGCCGCCGAGCGAGGTCACGAGCACCAGGCAGGTCGCGGCGGCCGCCACCACCGCCATGCCCCAGTAGTCGATGCGGTGCGAGGTGCGGTGGACGGGGATGTGCAGCACGGTGGCGATCACGGCGAGCGCGACCAGCCCGATCGGCAGGTTGACGTAGAACACCCAGCGCCAGCTGAGGGTGTCCACGAACAGCCCGCCGAGGAGCGGGCCGAGCACGCTGCTGGCGCCGAACACCGCGCCGAAGACGCCCTGGTAGCGCCCGCGTTCACGGGGCGGGACGATGTCGCCGACGATCGCCATCGACAGCGCGATCAGGCCGCCGCCGCCCAGGCCCTGCAAGGCGCGGAAGGTGATCAGCTCGCCCATGCTGCGGGAGAGTCCGCACAGCGCGGAGCCGATCAGGAAGATCACGATGACGGCCTGGAAGAGCTTCTTCCGGCCGTACATGTCGCCCAGCTTGCCCCACAGCGGGGTCGCCGCGGTCGACGCCAGCAGGTAGGCGGTCACCACCCAGGACAGATGGTCCAGACCGCCGAGGTCGCTGACGATGGTCGGCAGCGCGGTGGACACGATCGTCTGGTCCAGGGCGGCCAGCAGCAGGCCCAGGGCGAGCGCGCCGATGGCCAGGCGCACGGCCCGCCGGTCGCCGATCTCGACGGGACCGGCCGCGGCCGGTCCGCCGGTGGCCTCGGCGGCCTCGGTGGCCCCGGTGTCGTCCATGCCGTCGATGTCGTCCTGCGCCATCTCGCTCCGCTCGGGCACCTGATGCGTGCCGGTTACCGCGTAGCCGCCACTTCTTCACAAAGATTCACACCCATTGCACATCATTCGCGCACTTTGTACGACCGGCGGAGCCCGAGGCGGCTTCGTGACCGGTGCGGGGTGTCTGCATAATCACTGCGACTGTCAGGACGTCGGGAGGGGGCGCCGGTGGCGTCGCAGGGGCCGGGTTCTCCGGAGGACGAGTACGAGTACGAATCGCTGCGCGTGCGGCCGTACGTTCCGGGGCCGGATCCCGGCGAGAACGGCGGGGACCCCGGCCCGCTGCCCGAGGCGCTGCGCGAAGCCGCCGAGGAGGAGACCGACTTCATCGACCTCGGCACGGTCTCGACCTCCGACCGGCTGCCCGTGCCGCTGTCGACGGCCTCGCGCGAAGTGGAGCCGTACCTGCCCGCCGCGGCCGGCCGGGCCGGACACCGCCGCGCCGCCAGGTCGCGCCGTGCGGCGGTGATCGCGTGCGCCGCGGCCGGCGCGGTCGTCCTCGCCGTCGGCGCCGTCGTCCTGTCCGCGCAGCTGAACCAGGGCCCGGAGCTCACCGAAGCCGTGCCGGACCGGGGCGCCTCCGAGCCCGCGCTCGAACTGCCGCCCAGCGCCCGGCCGACCCCCGCGGACAGTGCGTCGGCGTCCGCGACCCCGAGCGAGACCCCGTCGACCCTGGCCGCCACCGAGGGGCTGAGCCCGGCCACGTCGGACCAGCCCAGTGCCACGGCGACCCCCTCCCGGCCGTCGGCCCCGGCCTCCGCCACCGCCACCGCCTCCGCCCCCGTGTCCGCCCCGGCCACCGGCACGCAGTCCACGCCGCCCACCAGCACGCCCCCCTCCGTGCCCGCCACGCTCCGCCCCGGCGACACCGGCCCCGCGGTCGTCGAACTCCAGAACCGCCTGCGCCAGGCCGGCCTCTACTACCGCGACGCCGACGGCGAGTACGACCAGGGCGTGAGCCACGCGGTCTCCCGCTTCCAGTTCTTCCACCACGTCCAGGGCGACCCGGCGGGCGTCTACGGCCCCAACACCCGCAAGGCCCTGGAGGAGGCGACCCACTAGGGCCTGTTTCGAAAGTAGCGTCGGCCGCCCGGAGGGCGGGTCCAGCGGCTCCCCCAGCTACCGCTGGGGGTACCCCCAGGTGCGGTGCATCGCAAGGCGGAGAGTCGTCCTCGTAGTGGGCTACTCGGACGATTCGACA